>NZ_JAUBUC010000026.1:34620-79907 GCF_036705285.1 Microcoleus sp. B4-C1
CGACGCACACGCCAAGTACAAACAGCACGGAGAAGCGATCGCAGCCTATCAACAAGTTATAGAATTAAATCCCGACGCCATACCAGTCTACAAAAGCCTGTTAGAAATCCAGCCAGAAAACTGGGAACTGTGGTCGAAACTAGGCGACGCACACGCCAAGTACAAACAGCACGGAGAAGCGATCGCAGCCTATCAACAAGTTATAGAATTAAATCCCGACGAGGCATTAAAAGTTTACGAAAATCTAGCAGAGCTGCAACCTGATAATGAGGAAATTTGGAGCGAGTTAGGCAACTTATACGCCAACCAAAATCATCCGCAGGAAGCGATAGCAGCATATCAGCAGATGCTAAAAGTGAACCCGGAATCGGTGGAAGCCTATCAAAAAATGCGACAGATTCAACCTGAATCCTGGGAAAGCTGGTTCAATTTAGATAACCTGTCTAAAATTGAGATATACAAAGCTTTAGGTTTAGGAGTAGAGTATGTGGCGGGTAGTGATGTTGAAGGAGATATAGCTGAATTTGGTACAATGTTTGGGAATACAGCTAAATTTTTGGCATATGCTTTGTCGAGAACTGATAGCAATCCCTGCATAAGTCTAAAATTATCTCAAATGAAACTCTATCTTTTTGATAGTTTTCAAGGCTTGCCAGATTCCACAGCTCAACCAGATATAGAATCCCCTCATGTCAAGACAGGAATTTGGGGGCCAGGAGCTTGTAAAGGTAGTAGCAAACAACAAGTATTAGATATATGTAAGCGATATCTTCCTGAATCAAGAATAGAGATTTATGAAGGCTGGTTCAAGGATACTATTTCTCAGCTTCCAGGAAATATAAAATTTAGTATGATGCACGTTGATAGTGATTTGTATCAGTCTGCTATTGATGTCTTAGATACTTGTTTTGCAAGGGGCTTTGTACAAGAAGGCACTATCATATTTTTTGACGATTGGAATTGTAACAGAGCCTCTCCCAAATTTGGTGAGAGGAGAGCTTGGTTGGAAATACAGCAAAAGTATGCAGTCGATTTTAGCGAGTTGGGGAGCTATAGCACAGGAGGTTATAGGATTATCGTTCACTCTTACCGGATATCTAATAATCTCTAAGCAATTTTGAGTGATAACTCTAGGGATTGTTGAACTAAGTAAAGAGAGAGATTTTTGATTAACTAGAAACCAAACATGAAAAAATATTTTAACACGGCAAACAAACTCAAACAGGAAGGAAAATTAGAAGAAGCGATCGCTACCTATAACAAAGCTATTGACCAGAAGCCAGAGTTTTACTGGGCTTATCATAACTTGGGCGAAGCCTTGGGTCAGTTGGATAGATGGGAAGAAGCAGCGACGGCTTACACTCGGGCTAGGGAGCTTAATCCCAACTCGGCTTGGTCTCACTATAACTTGGCAGAGGTATTATCTAAACTCGGTCATCTGGACGAAGCTATCATAGCCTACCGTCGGGCCATAGATAAAAATCCTAACTTTTATGGCTTTTACAACAGCTTGGGTAAAACTTTTTATGAATTAGCGCTACAGATAGACTCAGATTTTTTTCAGTCATACCCAAAGCTGGAGGATGAGCTCTTACCCAACCAATTTAATGACGAAGAGTTTTTGCAAAAAAATTCACAAATTAACAGCGAAGATTTTATTGAACAAGTTTATCGCACGTATCTTAAACGAAATTCCGATACTGAAGGCAAAAATCACTATCTTAACGCTCTCTACAACGGCGCAAGCCGCGAAGAAGTAATTGCTTGGTTCCGACAATCCTCGGAATTTATGTCACTGCTGAATTCATCCACCGTCTTGTTGTGCTTGGAAAAAGTGATGAGCGCCTACAGGCAATCGATCCATCTGAACCCAAATGATAGAAAATCTTACGACAGGTTGGGAGAGGCACTGCTACACCAGGGCAAAGTACGAACACAGCAAGGTCAATTAAAAGAGGCGATGGAGAGTTACCAGCAGGCAATAGCTATTCGCCAGGATCACTTGACAAACGCATCTTACCACTGGGCCGAGGCACATTACGAGCTGGGGAATGTGCTGAGACAGGAGGAGAAATTAGATGAAGCAATTGAGAGCTATCATCAGGCGATCGCCCTTAAACCTGATTGGGAAGAACCACATATCAACCTGGGAAATATACTGTTAAAGCAGGAAAAGATAAAAGAAGCGGTGGAAAGCTTCAATCGGGCAATAGCTATTCATCCTAAATCGGTAGAAATGCACTCACGAATTGCCTATTTCTTTTTAGAAAAAGGTCACTTTAGTCAATCAAAAAGTTACTACGAAAGGGGTCTATTAATTAACCCTAATTTGGCAGAAATGTACTTGGGTATCGGAACAGCTCTTTTGCAGGAGGGACAGAAGGATGAGGGCATTAAAAGCTTTCAGCAGGCGATCGCTGTTCAACCTGACTGGATACATACCTACATAGCAATGGGAACTCAATTGTTTATAAGCGGCAATATCGACGCCGCAAATCAGGCATGGCATCAAGCAATTGAGGTTCAAAAAAAATTAGCTCGAGTACATCAATTAGACGAGCTAGGAATCCGGCTGCTGGATGCGAATAGTTGGTTATTAGCTCTCGGTCACATCGCTTGCTTAGATATCTATCTAAAGATAGGCCTCCTGGGATGGAGGCCGAAGCACAAAACTATGATGTTGGTGACTCCATATAATAAAATCCCCAATAAAGCTTTGCTAAACTACTGGAAGCCTTACATCGAATTCATATCCGATGCGTCACAAATGCCTATTTCTCATCCTTCAGCAGACTACTTAACAGATTTTTATTGGGCGACAACCTTGCCTAGTGAAAAGACATTAATGAACTCTACTCAAGTGGCTGCGGTGGTTTACAAGCAGTGGGAAGAAGAGAATAGGCCACCATTACTGAGTTTGTCAGATTCAGACGCAGAACGGGGATGGGATTGCTTGCAAAAATTAGGAATGCCAAAAAATGCTTGGTTTGTTTCCCTTCATGTTCGAGAACCTGGTTTCCACCAAAATTGGAACAAAGTGCATCCTGCTACCCGCGATGCAGATATCAATACCTACTTACTAGCAGTCAAATCGATCGCAGCGCGTGGTGGGTGGGTGATTCGTATGGGAGACCCTACTATGAAACCTCTGCCCAAGTGCGATCGATTAATTGATTATGCTCATAGTGAATTTAAGAGTGATGGGATGGATATTTTTCTTTGTGCCTCCTGTAAGTTTTTGATAGGCACCAGTTCGGGCGTGAGTTGGATTCCTCCTATATTTGGCGTTCCTTGCGCTCTGACTAATTGGATACCACTCGGACTGCCCCCCAGCTTTCCCAAAAATATATTTATTCCCAAGCTTTACTTCTCTGAGTCGGAAAAACGCTATCTAACATTTTGGGAAATATTCAGCTCTCCCATAATTTATTCAGAATTCAGGAAATACTACGATTCTAGGGGTTTAATAGTAGTGGACAATACAGAGGAAGAAATCAATGATGTGGTTGTCGAAATGTTGAATGCTCTGGATGGTACAATCAATTACAGCGGGGAAGATAGGCTACTTCAGGAACAATTTTACAGTATAGCTACTACTTATGGCAGCTACATAGGCAGCCGCATAGGACAATCTTTCTTGAAAAAGTATGCTGCTCTTTTCAAGAAAGGGTAAAACACCACTGTAAAATTTCAATGTTTACCATAAAATTAACAAAAAAAAGGAGTATAAAATCATGGGAATTGGCAGTCCAACCTTGCATCTGTACGAATATTTACGCCGGCATGGATACTTGAGCAACTTCAAGCGAGTTATCGAACTGGGCTCACAGGATATTGCCTCTGGGCAAGAGGAAATTGCCTACTTACTTGATGCATTGTTTACCTTCAAGGTTGACCCAGGTACTTTAATTACTGCAAAAACTCTGTATCAAAGTATGGGATTTGAAGTTTATGAATGTATAGATGCAGATGGACTTTATGATGCTCGTGTTTTCGACCTTAATAAAAATATTCAAGAAACTTATGGGTTTTCAGAGCAATTTGATTTGGTAACAAATCATGGGACTACCGAACATTGTTTTAATCAGTTTGAGTCATGGAAAAACATTCATAATTTATGTGCAGTAGAAGGGATAATGATTCATGTATTGCCGGCTCAAGGCTATGTAAATCATGGGTTTTACAACTACAATCCTTCTTTTTTCTATAATTTAGCAGCAGCGAATAATTATAAGTTGATAGGTCTCTATTTAAGCGCCTATAAATCTAGCGATCTATCCGCGTGCAGCTTGCCCGGTTTAAATCCATATACCGAAAAACTTATGAAGTCTTTGTGCACCCAAGCTGGTCAACCTGAGATTGGATTGTATGCAGTTTTGCAAAAAATGACAGACCAAACCTTTTCTATACCCTACGATGGTCAGTATTTAAACGTAAGCCTTTTGCAAAAAGAGGAGTATTTATTTCAGCAGCAAAGTGGATTGGTAATTGCGCTTGATTTTGTAAACGAATATACAAAAATTGGCAATATTCTGGCTAGCCAGAACAAGTTAGATGGTGCGATAGAATACTATTTAGAAGCGCTTAAAATTGACCCTATAAATGCTGAATCTAATTTCTATTTGGGAGTAGCCTTAGAAAAAAAAGGGCAGTTATGTGAAGCAATTGAAAGCTACCAAAGAGCGGTAAACCTACAGCATAATTATGCAGAAGCTCATTACAATCTCGGTAAGGCACTTTTTGCTCAGCGTGAGCATGAGCGAGTTAACAAAGTCATTGATGGGTATCAGAAAGTTTTGGCTTCTAATCTGGATGACATAAAAATTTATTTTAGTCTGGCTCAAGAATTAAAGCAATTGGGAAAACTAGATGAAGCGATCGCTGTATATCGCAAAGCTATAACTATCTATCCTGATTTTGCAGAATTATATTTACAATTAGGAAATATATTTATTGACCAAGATAACTTCAATGAAGCAAGTCTAAGTTATCTTGGTGCAATGGCTATCACAACTAACTTTGATACCATCAAACCTCACTTACTTGATGCTTACTTAAAATTGCTTAATAAATTGATTGAATTGGGGAAATTAGATGACGCAAACGCTATCTGTAAAAAAGCGATCTGCATCCGCCCAGATTTACCAGAATTTCCGTTTTATTTAGGAAACATATTTTTTGAATCAAATCATCTTAAGGAAGCCATTGATAGTTATGAATTAGCGATTGAAATTCAACCAAAGTTTATTGATTCTTATTTGCCATTGGGAAATGCTCTCAGAGAAACGCAGCAGTTAGAAAAAGCAATTCATTGGTATGAACGGGCGCTGGAAATAGAACGCAATTCAGCGGAACTCCACTACAATTTGGCTAATTTGTTCATGTCTGTGAGAGACCAAGATCAGGCATTTATTCACTATCATCAATCCAACACTATTAAATTTGTGGAGGATCGCTCTAATGGAATTATAGGGAGGATGTGTTTTATTTCATTACCTAAATCGGGAACTACATATATTGTTAACGCCTTAGAAAAATTAATCAATAGTTGCTCTGCTGCTGCCTCTTCACAAAAATTGATATCAGCTAGCCGACCTAGTATTTTGTTTAAAGTTGAGACTCAAGCACCATATAAAGACTCATTATCTACTTTGATTTCAGATCATCTCCCCGCCGTAACCGAAAATCTCTTGTGTCTCAGAATGGTTGTAGATAGGTTAGTTGTTCACGTTCGCGATCCTAGACAAGCTCTGCTATCTTTTGTACACTATTTAAACCAAACAAATGATTATCGTACACCGGAATTTTTAATTTCTACTCAATCAAGATTATCTCAAGACTACTTTTCGTTATCTCTCACAGAGCAAATTAACTGGCAAATAGAGAAATGGTATTTGCCGGATTCTATAAACTGGCTTAATGGCTGGATAGATGCTGATGAAGATCCTTTGTTTTATCCGCAAATACTTTTTACACAACATGAAGATTTAGCTAGTGATTCAAAAAACTTTTTTGATCGTATACTTGATTTTTACGAAATTGAAAAGTCTCGATTTGTTTTACCTGAAAAACCCAATTTTTCAGGAACCAAACATCTACGAAAAGGGAGCATAGATGAGTGGCGCGAAGTTTTTACTACTGAACAAATAGAAAAATGTTTTGAAATGATACCAGAACGAATTTTTCTAAAATTTGGTTGGCCATTAACATAGTTTTTCATTTAAAAGTTTATAACCCTTATTTATTAATAGAGATTCACCATGATTGAAAAAATTATACAAGACGTAGATATGTTGTGGCACAGAGAAACCCACAAAGCTCTGGCTTTAGGTGTAATGTATGTTTGTGGAGCCGACGTTGAAGGAGATATAGCAGAGTTTGGTAGTAAGGCTGGCAAGAGTTCTAGAACAATTTGCTGTAAACTTCAGTGATGAAGGCTCTTACAGTTGGAATAGAAAGAAATTTATAGTTCATTCCTACAATAAAAATAATTAACAGGAGATTCCTAGTGAACGAACAAACCCGAAGTAAAGAAGCACAGTATCAGATTCAGTTCGATACTTTGCAAGAAATGGGGTCAGTACAAATGGGCCCTTACGCCAGCCATAGCTGGCGCTCCGATCCCAGACGCTTAACATTCCTGCTGGCAAGGTATAAATTCTGCTCCAAAATATTAGCAGGCAAATCCAGAGTTCTAGAAATAGGTTGCAGCGACGGATATGGGATGCGCCTACTTCTCCAAACTGTAGAATTTGTTCATGGTGTCGATTTCGATCCCTTATTTATCGAATGGGGAACGAAGCACGCACAAGCTGAAGGATTGAATTGCAAGTTTTCTGTAGTCGATATTACTGAGCAAGCCCCCAGCGGAAATTATGAAGCTGCTTATTCCCTAGACTTGATAGAACACATTGAGCCGGAAAAAGAACATCTTTACTGGGAAAATATCTGCAAAGTTCTGGAACCTCATGGAGTATTCATCGTCGGTACTCCCAATATCACGGCTGCCCCCTATGCCTCCGAGTGGAGTCAGGAAGGTCACATTAACTTAAAATCGGCTGATACTCTAAAAACTGCTATGCAGGAGTATTTTCACAATGTCTTTATTTTTTCGATGAATGACGAAGTTGTCCATACCGGGTTCTATCCAATGGCTCATTATCTAATGGCGATCGGGGTAGGTGTCCGTCAATTTGGATAGGTGATATGCTGTTTCGAGCTTTTTGTAGGAGTTATGGAGTTGTAGTGAATATCTTTAACTCACCCAATAAATTTTCAAGAGATTCAAGACTTACACAAGCAATCAAACAATAGGAGAGGCAAAAATGGTCAACGTAATATTTCCAGAAAGCACCGAAAATCAAAAACTTGCTCAAAGGCTCAACATTGACAAACTAGAATCAGTTTTAAAATTTCCCAGGTTTTTTGAAATCGAAACAGTAAACGCCTGCAACGCCCGGTGTACTATGTGTACCATCAATGACTGGGAGAAAGTCAAAGATGTGATGATGAGCGATAGCTTGTACGCCAAATTTGTCGATGAAGTCGCCGAGTATGCCGAGTGGGTAGATACTGTCTGTCTCAATCGGGATGGGGAACCGACGTTAGACAAAAAATTGCCGCAGAGAGTCAGAATGCTGAAAGATGTAGGTATTAAAAAGGTAACATTTGCAACAAATGCACAACTGCTTGTCCCTAAACTGGTGAATCAACTGATTGATGCTCGGCTAGACGACATTATGATTTCCATTGACGGAATCACCAAAAACACCTATGAAGCTATACGCCTCCGATTGAACTACGATGTCGTATTGGAGAACATTCTCAACTTAATTCGCATCCGCAACGAAAGAAATTCACCCATGAGTATCCGAATTCGGATGGTTTTGATGGAATCAAACCAACACGAATTTGAGGAATGGTCGTCTTTCTGGAATTCAAAAATTTCTGAGCAAGATGACGTATACGCTAAGCCTGCCCATACTTGGGGAAATCAGCTTGTTGGAGAAGCAGAAGACACGATAGCAAAGTATGCTGATAAGCCCTGTATATTCCCTTTTTCTTCAATGGTAATCCAAGTTGATGGAAAAGTACCGATGTGCAATATAGATTACAATGTTAAGGAACTCATGGGTGATTTCTCAAATCATTCTATCAAGGAAATCTGGAACGGGGAAGACTTCACCAAGGTGCGATCGTTCCACGCTAATAAGCAGCGGAATAAGATTCAGATGTGTCAGGGATGCAGTATTTGGACACCAGAGGTGGTGGTTAAGTCGCCTGTTCGCCCAACAGCTTAGAAATTATCTACAAACTCCAAATTTATGAAATTTTTGCTCGTCGGTGCTTCTGGATTTATTGGCAGACATACTCTGAGATATATAAAATCTCAGGGATATGAAGTTATAGGGACGCAAACCAAATCTAATTCTCCTGAACTGATTAAGTTTGACCTCTTAGAACATCGTATAGGTGACAAAATATCTCCTTCTTTTCTGAGTAATGATGACTCTATCTTTGGCGTAATATTTTCAAGTATGTGCCAGATAGACCGCTGTTTTATAGAGCGCGAAATGAGTTACAAAGTTAATGTGGAGAAGACCTGTCTACTGATTGGCGATATGCAAGCTATGGGGATAAAACCTGTATATATTTCCAGCGATGCTGTTTATGAAGGAACGCATGGCTACTACAGTGAGGCACATCCACCAAATCCAGTTAATGAATATGGCAGACAAAAAGCTGAAGTAGAAAAATACATTCACCAAAGTATTCCCGAAAGTCTCATATTGCGGTTGAGCAAAATTGTTGGGGAAGATCCCTATGAAAATCACCTTTTTTCGGAGTGGTATAAACAGATTGAAAGCGAGCAACCTATAATTTGTATTGCTGAGCAAGTCTTTTCTCCTACATTTGTAAAAGATGTAGCAAAGGCTGTAGTCTTAAGCTGTGAAAAGAGAATTTCAGGCTTATATAATATGGCTAACCCAGTATTTTTCCCTAGAGAAGAACTAGCCAAACAGTTTGTATTAGCATTGAAAAAAAATGTAGCTGATGTGGCAATTGTTGGTAAGTCTCAAGAAGAATTAAACTTGGCTGATAGACGGACTGAAAAAAGCTATTTGGACTCTACTAAGTTCTTGAGAGCGACAGGGATGCAATTTACTTCCATGCGTGAAGTATTTATGTCCTTCATCAGCAAGTTATAAAGTTCTTCATTGTTAAAATAGAGTAATAAAAGTATTTTTTGGAGCAACCGATTGACTACTGCAAAACACTGCTTAGTAACTGGTGCAGCCGGCTTCATCGGCAGCCACCTATGCGATCGCCTCTTAGCCCTCGGCCACACCGTCACCGGTCTCGACAGCCTAATAGTAGGGCGCCTCGCCAACCTAGAGCAAGCCAAAACCGATCACAAATTTACCTTTATCGAGCAAGACGCAGCCACCATCACTCCCTCCACCCTAGAAGGAATTGACTGGGTATTTCACCTAGCAGGGCTAGCCGACTTAGTTCCGTCGATCGAAAACCCCAGCCAATACTACCACTCCAACGTTCAAGGCACTTTTAGCCTGCTAGACGCTTGCCGCCACGCTCAAATCCAGCGCTTCGTCTACACCGCATCCTCCACCTGCTACGGCATCCCAGACCAATATCCCACACCTGAAACCTATCCCTGCGATCCCGAACACCCCTATGGCTTGACTAAGTATTTAGGCGAGCAAATGGTCATGCACTGGGCAAAAGTGTACAAACTCCCCGCCCTCTCCCTGCGGCTGTTTAACGTCTATGGGCCGCGTTCCAGAACAACAGGAGCCTACGGTGCCGTCTTCGGCGTCTTTTTAGCTCAAAAATTAGCAGGAAAACCCTTCACCCTTGTCGGAGACGGCACCCAAACCAGAGACTTCACCTTCGTAAGCGATGTCGTAGAAGCCTTTGTCACCGCCGCAGCATCGGATGTAACGGGTGAAATTATCAACATTGGCTCCGGCAATCCTCAAAGTGTCCTCACCCTCGTGGAACTATTAGGCGGCCCCGTCGTCCACATCCCAAAACGTCCCGGAGAGCCAGACTGCACTTGGGGAGACATCACCAAAGCTAAAACTCTCTTGGGATGGGAGCCAAAAGTTCCTTTCCCCGAAGGAGTGTCTCAGATGTTGGCAAACATCAGCCTGTGGCAAGAAGCACCTGTCTGGACGCCTGATTCCATTCAGGAAGCCACAAAAGCATGGTTTGAGTATTTGGGAAAAACCTAAACTTATGGTTCAAAACACCCCTACTCAAGTTAATCTTCAAGTTGCAAAAGCATTCCTTTACCAAGGATCTCGCCTGTTACTGCAACTGCGAGACAACATACCTGAGATTATAGCCCCCAATCACTGGGGACTGTTCGGCGGTACTGTTGATGAAGGGGAAACCCCAGGCGAAGCTATGAAGCGAGAAATCGAAGAAGAACTTTGCTGGGTACCGCCGGAACCCAAGTACCTGCTGACATGGGAAGCACCAGATCGACCTTGCACCACTTATATTTTTGGTATTCCCTTGACAGTACCGACTAGCGAATTAACCTTAACGGAGGGGCAAGCCTTCCAACTATTTACATTTGAGGAATTGACTCAAGTGCTGTTAGTGCCTAAAATTCCTCGGATGCTGCCACAAGTTGTCGAGGCGATCGCCTCTGATGAACTAACCGCAGCTTGGCAGGAGTTCAGCACTAAAAATTTAACCTGGGGCATGGCTCATTAACTAAAACCACTTCTCAAAAGTAGTGATGCAACACCCTTGTCGATCCCCCCTCCTAGCCCCCCTTAAAAAGGGGGGAACAAGAGTTAAGTCAAAAGTCCCCCTTTTTAAGGGGGATTTAGGGGGATATCCACAGTGTTATATTCTTTTTTGAAATTGGGATACAAACCAAAACCGAAAAATTAAATGCAAACATTTCCCTCACAACACCCCTTTGCCACCGATTACTTTCGCCAACTTGCAAATTTAAGCGAAAGCTTTGAAGCGACTGACAACAAATCTCAGCCTCTTTCCTTTTCCGAAGCAATTAGTCAAGCCGCAGCTTTGGTATCTCAACAAAGCCAACAGCAGAAAAAAGTAATTTTTATTGGCAATGGTGGCAGTGCAGCCGTAGCTAGTCACCAGGCGATCGACTACTGGCGAAATGGAGGCTTTCCGGCGATCGCCTTCAATGACGGTGCTCTCCTGACTTGTATCAGCAACGACTTCGGCTACGAACAAGTTTTCAGCAAACCGATCGCCACCTTTGCCCAATCGGGAGATATCGTATTTGCCATTAGCAGCTCTGGACAGTCAGGTAACATCCTAGCAGGGGCCCGTCAAGCCGCTCAAATGGGGTGCTATGTCATCACCCTTTCAGCTTTTAAGCCAGATAATCCCCTGCGTCAATTAGGAGACATTAACTTTTTCGTCCCGACAATGGCCTATGGATTTGCAGAAATTACTCATCTGTGCATCTGTCATTGTATTCTAGATGGATTGATGAAAGGCTCATTGCCAGAAACAGAAGTTAATAATCCGGTAATTGATGAGAGCAAGCTATTTTCAGGCAGCCAACCAACTTAAACAGGAAGGAAAATTAGAGGAGGCGATCGCCTCTTATCGCCAAGCGATCGAGGAAAACCCCAACTTTTATTTGTCTCACCACAACTTAGGGGAAACATTGGCAAAACTTGGTCGGTGGGAGCAAGCAGTTACTTCCTACGATCGCGCTATTCAACTCAACCCTAATTCGGTTTGGTCTTATTACAATTTAGGGGAAGCTTTAGCAAAACTCTGCCGGTGGGATGAAGCGATCGCCTCCTACCGTCGTGCCATTGAGCTTTCCCCTGATTTTTATAGATTTTACATTAATTTAGGCGAAGTCCTCTGCAAACAGGGCCGTAGCGAAGAAGCCGCCACCTTCTACTGTCAAGCTGCGGAATTTTTGATCAAACAGCAGCGGTGGGATGAAGCGGACAATTGCTACAGTCAGGCTATTAAGCTCAATCCATCAGTTAAGGATGACTACGGCAATTTAGCAGAAACCCTGACAAAACAGCGGCAGCTTGAAGTTGCGATCGCCAAAACCCGCAAAGCCCTTAACCAGACTCCAGAAAGTGCTGAACTTCACTGCCGGTCGGGGAAGCTCTTAACACAGCAAAACAGGCGAATAGAGGCAATTGAAAGCTATAAAAAAGCGATAACTCTCAATTTTGACTTAGAAGAAGCACATATCAACCTAGTCAATTTACTGATAGAGCAAGCTGAAATAGATGAGGCGCTTCAAAAACAAAACAAACCCTCTTTAGAGCAAGAGGCACTTTTCAACCTCGGAAACTTACTGATACAGCAAGGCAAATTAGAAGAAGCAATTGAGACTTACCAAAGAGCGATCGTCATCAAACAAAATTGGACAGAAGCTTACCTCAAACTAGCAGAAGCTCACATGAAAATGAGCTGGAAATTTTACGATGTCGGTAAATTACACGAATCAATTAGCTCTACTGAACGTGCGATCGACGTATATAATTCTCAGCTTGAAAAGCATCCCCTCGGCAATTTGGGTATCCGCTTCATAACGCCGGAATATTTCACAAACTGGCCCTGGTTGGGAGCGATCGGCCACCTAGCAATCAATATAGATATTTATATCAAGATGGGTATTCTGGGCTGGCGACCTCAATACCACACAATTCTTTTAGCGCCGTCGGAACAAGTCATCAACCCCTGTTTGCTCAACTACTGGCGACGATATCTCCACATTATCACCGACCCCTCGGTCATCGAGCGGCTGCTACCATTAGCAAAGACTATGCGCTGCTTGGAATACACTCTGTACCATATAAAACTTGCCAGCGGACAGATGGTAGATATAGGTTATGCCATGCCGATCGTTCAAAAACAGTGGGAGACACAGGCACGCCCGCCCTTGCTCACCCGATCGCCATCAGATTATGAGAGAGGGTGGAACTGTTTGCGAGACCTCGGTGTGCCTAAAAATGCCTGGTTTGTGTGTCTCCACGTTCGAGAAGATGGCTTCCGCCGAGAAGGAATAACTACTCACCGCAGTGCTGATATTAATACTTACTCATTAGCGATCGAGTCGATTGTAGCTCGCGGCGGCTGGGTCATCCGCATGGGCGACCCTACCATGAAACCGCTACCACCGATGAAACAGGCGATCGACTACGCTCACACTGACGCAAAAAGCGATTGGATGGATGTTTTTCTGTGCACTTCCTGTCGTTTCTTTTTGGGAAGCGCTTCAGGTCTCGCCTGTGTTCCCTTGGTATTTGGCGTTCCCAGCGCTATTACCAACACTTGGCCAGTCTCCGGGCGTCCTCCGTCGAATCATGATTTATTCATCCCCAAACTAGCTTGGTCAGAAGTTGAAAAGCGCTATCTCACTTTTGAAGAAGCACTAGCGCCTCGTTTCTTTTTCAACCTCAATAGCCAACTCCTATACTCATGGGGTATTAAAGTGGTGGATAATACGCCAGAGGAGATTAATGACTTGGTACTGGAAATGCTCGATCGACTAGAAGGAAAATGTCAGTACACAGCAGAGGACGAAGTTTTACAACAGCAGTTCAACTCTCTGCCAACACCTTATGGGCCGAGTGCTTTTAATAGTCGGATTGGACGCTCTTTTTTGCATAATTATCATTTTTCCAAACGGAAACCCTTCGCTTAAAGCAGTCATAATTCGATCCGAAGTCTTGCCTCATTGGTAATTGGTAATTGCTGAGGAGTTTTGAGTTTTAAGATTGGTTCGTGACTCTCACTGCGTAGCCGCATGAGTGAATTTTAAACTTTTTAACTCAAAACTCAAAACTCAAAACTTAAAACTTTCCTTAAGGTTTTGGTAGCGCGCCTTCAGGACTAGGAGAAGCAGCCGGTTCGGGAGTCGTAGCAGCCGCAGGAGAAGGCGAAGGAGTGCCACTAGCTAACTGATTAATTTGGTCTTTATAGTTAGGAGGAGCTAACTCAGTAGCTCGATCGAACAGCGTTTTTGCCTCATCTGTTTTGCCCTGTTCCTTCAGCACGATCGCCTTTCCTAAAGTCGGGCGAAAATCTTTGGGATTAGCCTTAGCAGATTCGTCGTAAATTGCGATCGCCTCCTCGTAGCGCTTCTGCACAGCATAAACCTGTCCCAAAATCAACTGCACTGAAGTTACATCAATACTTTCGGGTTTCGCCAGATTTGCAGCCGGAGCAGCCTTCAGCGTATCTTGCAACAGTCCGATCGCAGCTTCCGGCCGCTGCTGCACCAGCAGCAAATTCACCAACCCCTGCAAAGCCTTAATTTCCCCAGGCCTAGACGCTAAAATTGACCTGTAAGCCTGAGCAGCCCCTTCGCGATCGCCCGTGCGTTCCTTAGCCTGAGCCAGCAAAATTCCGTATTCAGTAGTCTCAGGATTCAGCGAAGCCAACTTTTCCAAAGGAGCGATCGCATCTTTAATGTCCCCCACTCCTTGTCCGATCAACTCCAGTCGCACCTGCAACAATCCCCGCAAAGCCGTTACGTTGTCAGGTTCCCGCTGCAAAACCAATTCGTATCCCCTAGCCTGAGCTTGCAGCAACTCTGATTGCTTCTCCCCAGACTGGGCCGTCTGAGTAGGTGTTGGAGTTGACTGACTTTGCGCTTGGCTGGCCTGGAGAATACTGTTTAAAATTGGCACAAGGGAAAATCCCAAAAAAGCGATGAGCGACAGCACCACCACCACAGTAATCAACCCACGACGCTTATTTGCTTTTTCCATAATTCAAGTATCCCAGCTTAAAATCTACTATTTTCTAAGAATTAACGCATCGCCCAGGGGCATCTGCCATTTAGCTCGATCGGTGCAACCATAAAAGTTCTTAACTTCAAAGTCCCAACGGACAAAGCAGCCTTTTACTTGCAGCTAATATGGTAACAGACCCACAACTCCATGCTAGCTAAACAATTTTGGACACTGGGACCCGCAGCCCCAAGGACTGCGGTGTCTGTCCAATTTAGTCTGGTCAAGCTAAAAATTACCAAAAATATGGCGGATCAGGCCGTTAGGTAATTGGATTAAGTAAAATAGGCAAGCTGAATATCCTAAATGCTATTAGCCAGCAACTCCAAACTCAGCGCGATCGCAGGATCGAGCGGTCAGCAACTGCCCAAGTCCTTGCTCGCAAGGATTGTAGCAGCCAGCGAACCGATCGGCACACGTAGCGTTGAAAGTTGGCGTTGACGGGTCACAACCAGACCTCCGGGCGCAAGCCCGCCTGTCAGGTGCTAGTAGTTTTTAAAGCAGTTTCTTCAGTTTATTCCTAATTTCCCTTAAGGGATGTGTCTCCGCTGCAAGGAGTTTTTATGAACCCCTCTCCCAACCGGTCTTCCAAATCGTCCAAATCTACTTCAACTCGCAAGGCTCAGCCGAGCGAACTGGCCGTCAATCCGCCTAAAGATACAGATTCCATTCCTGAGACACCAGACGAAAGTTCGGTGCCTTCGGCGTTGGCTGCGCCTGTTGACCAAAATCAACCGGCAACGCCAACAGACGCCCCAGCGTCCAAGGATAGGCTGCAACGACCACGCTACAGTTCTGCCCCCGACAAGGACAAAACAAAGCCACAAGACCAGCCCAGCAATGCTCCTGCCCCCCCGGCGTCTGCAGCGTCTTCGACACCTGTCAGCGATACTCCAGCCCTAGCAGTCGCACCGCCGGCAAACGCCGAGCCTGCCGCTAACGAAAGTCAGGCCGCTGAGGACATACCATCCGTCATGCGCCAACATCCCATTCCCCCCCCCAGCGAACCCAGACAGTACCGAGCTGTTGGTTTGGTGCGGGGCCGCTACACGCCATCAGAAGAGCAATTCACCCGGGGTATGCTGATAGCTGCCGACGGAACTGCCATCGACGCAGTTTTGCTGGGTAGAGTTATGAGTTTAGTCAAAAATCACCTGGAGCTGGAACAAGAACACCTGTGGGTGGTCTATCCCCGCACCAGACAAGAAGACGGCAACTTGCACGCCCAGATTATGGGGGTTTGGGAGCCGGAAACGCTCAAGAAATCTCCCGAACCGTCCTCTGATGAGGAAGAAAATCAGGAAGCAGCGGAGATTGAGGCTAGTGGCGAAGCATCGACCGCATCTTTGCCTCCCTCGGAACCTGATGTTGAAGATGGCTATTTTTCGATTAGAGGTGAGGTGATTTATCAATCCCAAGACCAAGAAAAGTATGTCATCGTCAAAATCAAGCAAGCTCCCCGCAAGAATGACGACAAGATGAAGTTTTTTAAGTTGAAACTCAAGGGAGATTTAGCTACAAAGGCGATCGGGTTTTTTTGGGATTTCCACGTCAAATTGAAAGCTGACAGTCTGATGATTGAGCAGGCTAATAATATTGGTGCCCTGCCGATTAAAAAGCGGAAATTCCCCCCTGGCAGCAAGCCGCCCGGTGGCTTCAAAGGAGGAGGGAAGCGTCCGTTTACTCCTAGACCCAGCGGTGACGGTGCTCCAGTAGGGCGTCCTACTATCAAGTCCGCTGCTGCTGCACCACCGCCTGTCCCGAAGGAACCTCTTCCTAAGCCAATTAAGAAGCCTAAGCCGATCGAGGAATGAACCAATTTTAGATTTTAGATTTTAGATTTTAGATTAGTGTGTCCAAGACTAATTTACAACCGCTAAATCGCCAATCTAAAATCCTTTATTCGAGCCGGACTTGTGCGCCCCACAAATCTTGCGGGAGAAATACTCTGTCAGTGGGTAGGGGAGCAACTGGGGCCGTGAGGGTAAATTGACCCGCTTCAATTTGCTGCTTCAATTCCAATGCTACTTGCCGGGAGAGAAACATACTCGCAAGGGGGGCGGCCCGTACTGGTTTGCCCTCTATCAGGATGCGGCCAGTCTTTAATTGAGCATAGCTGACTAAACCGAATGTGGGACGAACGCGCCGGGGGATAGAGAAATCTACCACCGGCGCTACTATTTTCTTGTCTGATACTGCACAGTGGGCGACGACGGTTTCGTTTAAGACTGGAAACGGGATGCCGACTCCCAGCATCAGGGATGGGCCGTAGTTTTTGAAGTAGCAGCCCCGCACCCATTTGGAGTTCATCTGTTTGGCGTCGCCGATTAGTGCGAGGGTGGCAGCGGGGCCGATGGGGGTGCGGTTGGGCTGGCGTTTTTGCAGCGGGAAGTGCTGGGTTCCTTCCCAGGTGATGTAGCCGGTGGCGCCTCCTAGGAAGATGCGGGTGCCGATGCCGATGGTTTCGAGGTCGGGGTCGTTGAGCAGGGGAGACATGGCTCCAAGGTTCGAGTAGACGGCGTTGCCGAGGTTTGGTTGCAGGGGGCCGAGGTAGGTGAACAGCGGGCGATCGCCCCCATTGACCCCAACAATAAAGTTTTGATATGCGTTGCGGGGATTGAATAAATAAAACTGGTTGATGGTATCGCGGGTAATCGTGGTTTCAAAGGAGGCGCGGGGGTAGCAGTCTGTGACTTGCCCCAAGGCTCGCAACTGCACGGGTTTCCCGGCTATTAAGTCTTCGATGACGTGTCCGCCGCCCCGTTCGCGGGATTCTTCGCCGTCTTCGGCTACTTGGGTGGCTCCCAGGTACAGGTCTACTGCCCCGAAGCCGGAGTAGGCTAAAACGCCGTCTAGCCAGCACTGGCGGATTTTTATCGGCGGGTCGGTATGGCCGAGGTTGATGATTGCACCGGAGGATTCCATGGGCTCGAAGATGCCGGTGGTAATGACATCGACTTCTGTGGCTGCTTGGGTAATGCTGGTTTCTTGAACTCTAGTTTTGAGTTCTTCGATTGTCCAGACTGTGGCTTTGCCCTGGCTGATTTTATCGTTGATTTCGTCGATCGATCGCATATATTTTAGATTTTAGATTTTAGATTTTAGATTTTGAATTGATTGATTTTGGAGTGATTTTGATTTGGGATTGATGGAATGTCGATCGAGCTGGTTGTTTGAGATAAAATCAATATATTATAACTGAGATGTTGCACCATTCTCAACAAGCCTTTTATGAACAGGCTTTCCGGCCTGTTCCACAATAAAATTCACTCTTCGTGGAACAGGCCGGAAAGCCTGTTCTTGATAATGATGCAAGATGTAAATTATAACGGATACAATAACAATATCATAAATCAAATAAAGGGCGATCGCCATGACTCAAGCGATATTAAAACCAGTCACCTTCGATGAATTTATTGACTGGTATCCTGAAAATTCTGAAAACCGTTACGAACTGCACAATGGAGCTATTGTTGAGATGCCTAAAGCAACCGGAGAACATTCAGAAGTAGCGGGCTTCCTTGTCGCTGAACTCAACTTTGAAATCCGACGACTAGGACTTCCTTACTTCGTTCCCAAAGAATGCGTTGTCAAAGCTGATAACGAGCTATCTGGTTACGAACCGGATGCGATCGTTTTGGATAGGCAAGGGACGGACAGCGAACCGAGATGGAAAAAGGAATCTATCATTACAATGGGTAGTTCTGTCCGGCTAATTGTCGAAGTGGTCAGTACCAATTGGCGGGATGATTATGGCTACAAATTGGTGGATTACGAAGCTTTGGGCATTTCTGAATACTGGATTGCGGACTATTTGGGACTTGGTGGGCGACGCTATATTGGCAATCCTAAACAACCTACTTTTTCTGTTTACCAGTTGGTTGACGGTGAGTATCAAGTCAGTCATTTTAGAGGGAACGAGCGGGTTTTGTCGCCCACATTTCCGCAGTTAAATTTGACGGTTCAACAGATTTTTAGCGCCGGCAGAGATACGGTAAAAAATGCGAGGCTTGAAGATAGTTAGTTGAGGGTGTTAGTACCACAAATTTCCTAAGTTGGTAGTGAATAATTCTGTCCTATAACTGGGAATGAATCAGGAGTGAAGTCAATCGATTTTAGATTTTAGATTTTAGATTTTAGATTGAAGCCTTGACCCCACGGATAAATTCGGGGGGCAAGTTTCATCGGATACAGGTTTTTTATTTGTGGACGGATGAATCACGTGGCGGGTATCATGGATGCTTTCGGTCATTATGAATTTTAACTATTGATTTTCAGGAGCCTCATTGTCAGAATGATCGGGGATGTTGGGTTTCTGTTCTGGTAAATATTTTTCTGGGAGGCTTTCGGCGACTCCTATAGATTCCTGTTTTTCATTGATAGCAGAATCGATTGCTGCTAAGGTTTTAGGACTGGCACTCCATTGGTTGAGAATATCTTTAATTAGGGCTTCCCTAATCCAAACTTGAGCTACAACGGTGAGGGGGAGGGCTAGTAATAAGCCTAAAAATCCAAAGAAGGTGGCGAAGAATACTTGAGCTATTAATGTTACTGCTGGCAGCAGTGATACTTGCTGTGCCATGACGTAGGGGGTGAGGACGTTACTTTCAAACTGTTGAATTAAAAAGTAAAGGATGAAGACAAAACCGGATTGCAAGGGAGAATCTAAAAGTGCGATCGTCATTGGCGGGATGACGCTCAGAGTGGGGCCTATATTGGGAATTAGGTTAAGAAATCCTGCTACTACAGCGTGAGCTAGCGGTAGGGGAACTTGCAAGACTGACAGACCAATTAAGCTCAAAAAAGCAATCACACTCATGCTAATGAGAGCCCCGATGACCCATCGACCTAGAGCTATTTCGCATTCATCTAAGATGCCATCGACTCGTCGCCGATAAAAAGAGGGAAATAGTTGGATGAATGCTTTGCGGTAAGATAGAGGTTCTGCTAATGTCATCAATGTTAAAACTATGACGAGCAAAAAGCTGAGGATAACGCCTAATGTGTTGCCGACAAAGGCTCCTGCACCGCCGACGAGTTGATTGAATAAAGGTTGCAGTTGTTGCATGATGTCGTTAACATCAAGATTTGGCAGTCGCTGGCCAAATTGTCCCGAAAAACGACCTTCAAATTGATCGATCCACTGATTTAATCTTTCTATTCCTTGAGGGGCTCTTTGGGTAAGTTGTTGAAACTGTTGGGTAAAGGGCGGTACAATTATCAGGAATAAGCCTACGAATACGAGGATTAGGAAGCTAACTGATAAGAGTACGGCGATCGATCTTTTGAGTCCGAATTTTTGCAAGTAGCGTGCTAGTCTGTTTAAGGCTGTGGCTAAGACTACGGCGGCAAACAGCAGCAGTAGGGCCTGCCTGATTTGCCACAGGATGTAACAAGATGCGATGAGGGCTAATAAGCCCATCCACTGTCCTAGCTTCATTAGATTTTAGATTTTAGATTTTAGATTTTAGATTGAGGAATAGGGTATGGTGAATTGCTGCTTGGTAATTGTTCAGCAGCCCAGAAGCGATGAATCGCCTCTATACAAGATACAGCAGATGGGCGCGATCGCATCTTTAATCAGATACCCCTACTCGGACATTAGCATAAGCAGCCTCCTCAATTCCCTTTGGCGAACACCTGCTGCGCTGTCAGCTTCAATTCTGGGAAAGTTGGGGACTCAATACCCTCGCCTCCTCGGAACAGTTTGACTTGGTATTCCCCGTCAATTAGTTGGTAAACCGAAAAGGTTGGTTGCTTGGGGTGGCCAATAAACCGTCTGCCGCCCAATCCTAGATAGTCTATAATCCAATATTCTTGAATACCCATTGACTCATAAGCCTCAAGCTTTAGGGCATAATCATCACCCCAATTAGTGCTAGTTACCTCGACGATTAGGGGGACTGATGAACCCATTGTAATAATTGATGATTTCTCCCATCGCGGCTCGTTTCCAATGGTTTGTTCGTTAAGTACAATAATATCTGGTTCATATCCAGATTCCTCGCGCATGGGTTTGATGACGCATTCTTTGGGGATGAAGTAGGGTAGGTTTAAGCGTTCTATTTCGAGAAATAACCAGCCGCTGGTAAAACCGGCCACTTTAGAATGTTTACCTGTTGCTTTTGGCATCTCAACAATTTCTCCATTGTGCAGTTCGTAGTGGTGTTCTGAATTTTCAGGATACCAGTCAATGAATTCATCGAATGTTACTAATTCAGGTATGATTTGAATCATGGTGAGTGCCTCAAGTTTGGTTTTGATAGCTGTACGGGGAATTAAGATTGGGGCAAAAACATAGTCTTTAGACCTAGTGTAGATCGATCGCACTTTTTGATGGCGTGTCTACTGCTGCTGTTGTTGCGATCGCCAGCCGAGGATAGCAGCTAGGATGATACTGGGGGTAAAGACGGCGATTAGGGCGTTGAGGTCGGTAGAGGGGATGGATAAGCTAGGCCCTGCGTATTTGATGGCCAGGGAAAGGGCGGCGGATAGGGTGAATACTTTGAGGATGGGGCTGATGTTGGTGTTCATGGAGGTGGTAGTGGGTTGTATAATTAGGCATTGAGATTATTATCGCAAGTATTGTGTTGCGGCTGCGATCGCGCCTTAGAGTTTTTAACAGGAAAGAGGCGATGAATGTTGTTTTAAACCCTGAACTTGATTGAGGTTCTCATGATGACACAGACACTTTTACAGCCACTAGACCAACGGTTCATTCAGTCCGGGATTAGCTGGGAACAGTTCAAGCTAATTGAACAGGGGTTTTCAGACTCCCCTGGGACGAGGTTGTTTTATTACAGAGGAGAGGTAGAAATCTTGGCAGTTTCCCCAGAACACGAATTTTTCAGTCGGACAATTTGTACGCTGCTGTCTATCTATTGTGCCGAAAATGAAATTGAGTTTGCACCTACGGGAAGCTTTACCCAAGAACAGGAAGGGGTAGTATCTGCACAAGCTGATGAATCTTATTTTATTGGGAGACGCATAACCTCAAATTCTCCCCCCGATTTATGTATCGAAGTAGTCTTCACTAGCGGTACTGTCAAAAAATTGCAGCGCTATCGAGCACTAGGAGTTGCTGAAGTCTGGTTCTGGGAGGATGGTGTATTGGCTATGTATCGCTTGGGTTCTGAGGGTTATGAAAAAATTTCTTCAAGTGTGGTTTTGCCAGATTTAGATATTAACTTATTGTGTCGCTGCTTGCTGATGGCTTCGAGTGTGGAAGCGATGAGAGAGTTTAGGAGAGGGATTTCTGGTTAGGGCGATCGCACCTATTTTTTTATGCTTAACTTGATTTGAGTAGGTTGGGGCGATCGCCAGCTTAGCAGTGCGGCAAGGATAATAGTACGGGTAAACACGGCGATTAGAGCGATCGCAGCCGTTGAGGGTATGGATAGAATGGGGCCGCCGTACTTAATGGCGAGGAGAGGGCGATCGAGATCGGGAATACTTTCAGGATAAATGCGGTGTTGGTGTTTATAGAATAGGTCTTTGGTGATACAATATGGCAGCAGGTGGGAAAATTGGGGGGCAATAGATTTGGCCCAAGACGGCGCGGCTCGGATGCCTTTCTATTTTAGAATAGGAATGTCCCACCAGGTAATTTGGTAATATTAGGCTTGATTGAGAATGGATAACCAAGAATCAGAGTTAATCGAGAAAATTCGTCAACAATTTGACAAAGCTCCTTACCCTAAAATTCCCCTCGACCACTCTCCCAAAACAGAGTATCAATCTCTCTATATTCATAATCTGGTAACAGCTTACTATTTAAGAAATCAAAAAGTTATAGATACTGAAGGTAAAGTTATTTTAGATGCGGGCTGTGGCAGTGGCTACAAATCTCTGATGTTAGCAGAAGCAAATCCGGGGGCAAAAATTATAGGAGTAGATATATCTGAGGAGTCGGTCAAGTTGGCCAGACAGCGGTTACAATATCACGGTTTCAATAACACTGATTTTTATGCTCTACCCCTTGAGGATTTACCCGATTTAGGTTTAAAGTTTGACTATATCAACTGTGATGATGTCCTTTATTTAGTACCCGATCCTGTGGTCGGTCTTCAGGCAATGCAAGCCGTTTTAAAGCCCGATGGCATCATTCGCGCTAACCTTCATAGTTCTCTCCAACGCGCTTCTTATTATGCAGTTCAAAAAGTATTTAAGATAATGGGTTTATTAGAAGAAAACCCCCGAGAAATGGAAATAGGTATCGCTAAAGAAATTATAGAAGAATTACAAGATAATGTAGCGATCAAGGCAAGAACTTGGAATTTGCCAGTAGAAAAAAATGAAGAATGGCTGCTGGCCAACTATCTCCTTCAAGGCGATAAAGGCTACACGATTCCAGAAGTTTTTGCAGCTTTAAGGGAAGCGAATTTAGAATTCATCAGCATGGTGAATTGGCGACAATGGGAGTTAGCAGACTTGTTCAAAAATCCCGAAAACTTGCCCGCATTTTTGGCGATGAGCTTGCCGGATCTTCCTGTTGAACTCCGACTACACCTATTTGAGTTATTTCACCCGGTCAACCGATTGATTGACTTTTGGTGTGGTCATCCTAATCAAGCTCACTCTTTTAGAGAGGTGTATGAATGGACGCAATCTGACTGGCAGCAAGTTCGAGTTTATCTGCACCCTCAACTCAGAACACCTCAGTTAAAAAACGATCTAGTGAATGCTATCACTAATCACAAAGTTTTCGAGATAAGCCGCTACGTAAGTCTGCCTACGCGAGTACCAATTACGGTAGATAGTATGATGGCGGCTAGCCTACTACCTTTGTGGGAAACTGATCGGCCACAGTCGGTCATGTGTCTTGTAGAGCGTTGGCTCAAACTCAGACCCCTACATCCTATCACTCTTGAGCAAGCTAAGCCAGAAAAAGCTTTTGAGGAAGTTAAAGAACTCCTTAGTAGCCTAGAAGTCTTTCTATACATACTTTTCGAGCGTTTGGTTTGAGGCTGCTCAAAAATTTGGTTAGCGAGTGATATGAAAGTTATTGAAAAGGGGTAAGTTACTCTTAGGAGTCAAAAATCAAGCATCTCACGCGATTTGGAGAAATAAAACATGAAAACTGAATTGAAAGCGAAATTTCTACAACACCTCAATCAGAAGCGGGATAAGGGTTTCACCTTAATTGAACTGCTGGTGGTTATCATCATCATCGGAATTTTGTCGGCCATTGCCTTACCCTCCTTCTTGAACCAAGCCAACAAAGCTAAGCAGTCAGAAGCTAAGCAGTATATCGGTTCCATGAACAGGTCTCAACAAGCTACCTTCGCAGAAAGTGGTAGATTTGCCACATCTGTTGGCGAGTTGAATCTTGGCATAAAAACGCAGACTCAAAACTATAACTACGCGCTCGATCCCATAGCACCTGCTACAAATGCTACTGAGGTGGGAAATGTCGCACAACCCATAGGGGAAGCGCTCAAAGCATACGCAGGAAAAGTAGCTTTAATTCAGCCTGCAGGAGCAACTGAAAGAACCACTGCGGCGGTATTGTGCGAAAGAACTGCTGCCGGCGCAGGAGCTGTAACGGGCTATGCAACGGTTGCCGCTGCCAGTGTGGGTTGTACAGGTCCCGCATGGACGGAAGTTTCTAAGTAGGCTTGATCTAGCCTTTAAAGCTAGAATTGTTCCTGCAAGCCTCATCAAAAGTTGATGCAACACAATGGGTAGTGTTCTGAACGCTACCCACTCTTGTAGCCAAATTATCATTAAATAGTTATTTTGTTTAGGTATGTTCTTTGCCATAATTTTTAGTGCGGCAAGATCATAACAATAAGGATAAAAAAGGAGACTTACTTATGGTGGTATTTTTAGAAAACACCTCGTCTACAGATTTAGCAGCTTTGGAAGAACAAGCACATAAATACTTAACTGAAGGACTGTACACTCTGGCTGCCAACCTATATGAGCAAGCAATTGCTACGGAACCAGATACCAAGTCTCACTACTGGAATTTGGGGCTAATGCTATTATTGCAGGAGCAAGAGCTAGAAGCTCAAGCTACTTGGCTGTTATGCATGGCAGAGGGTGAGCAAGAACAAATTGAGCAATGGACTGAGCAGCTGATAATGGTTCTGCAAACAGAAGCAGAACGCAGGGAGGCTTTGAAAGAGGACTCGATTGCTTGGGCAATTCGGCACCACATCCGGGAGATTGCTCCCACAAATATTAACAACCTGTTATACTTGCTTGAGCTTTCCGTCAGGCTGGGGACTTTTACGGCTGAGGAAGTGACTTCTCTAGGAGTGATTAAACTTCTTAAATCAGAAGAATCTGGAGAAGTAAACTTCGAGGTATTGATGCAGGTGTTAAAAAGCATTTTAGAATACGATCCTTTGCACCCATCATCCTTGGAATTGGCAGAAGCCTGCCTTACTCATGTCTGTGACTGCCAACTATATATTAACTCTGTAATACCAACGGCTTTTGGACTGGCAACTTTGTGGAAAAACTCCAGGCAAGCAGTACACTTTGCTGAATTGTGTTTACGCTTAGATCCAAACAATCTAGATATTATCTGTCTTTTAAGTGTTTTTTACCAGAATGCAGGTCAATATAATGAAGGGATAAAGACCGCTAAAATATTATATTCATTAGCAGAATCTTTGCCTGTGAAAATCTATGCAACGCATCTCGTCCTTCGGGGGTTAATGAGCGCCGGTGGATATTGGGAAGAAGCTGTCTCAGTCGTTAATCGCCTCCAATCTCTACAAGAGTCCTTGATAGCTGAACAGCCAATTTCATTGGACTTAATTACAGCTCATAACCTGTTTCTTACCCCCTTCTTTTTCCCTTACTTTAGAGATGAACCCAAAAAATACAGAAAAATCAGTAACCAATTAGCTCAAATATGCCAAGTCAATATTCAAAACTCTGCTAAAAAGCAGATAGAACTATACAGGCAGCGCCAGTTTACTCATCGCAAAAATATTAGTAGTTTAACCAAACCTTTGAAGATCGGTTATTTATCTCATTGCCTCGCGACCCACGCGGTGGGGTCGCTAGCTCGATGGCTAATCAAATATCACGATCGGGAGCGTTTTCAACTGCATGCCTATTTAATTAATTATAGGAATATGGAGGACCCGCTACAAGAATGGTACGTAAATCAAGTGTCTAAAGCATATAGGTGCGGGATTGTCGGTACTGAAATCGCTGAGCAAATTTCTCAAGATGAAATTGATATTCTAGTTGATCTTGACAGCCTCACCTCAGATGTTAGCTATGAAGTGATAGCGCTTAAACCTGCACCTGTGCAAATAACATGGCTAGGATGGGACGCATCAGGGCTACCTACAATTGATTATTTTATTGCCGATCCTTATGTTTTACCAGAATCAGCTCAGGATTATTATTCTGAAAAGATATGGCGTTTACCTCAAACCTACATAGCAGTAGATGGTTTTGAGGTGGGGATACCAACACTGCGACGCGAGCAGTTAGATATTCCTACTGATGCGGTCATATACCTTAGTGCTCAGATAGGTTACAAACGGCATCCTGATACAGCACGGCTCCAGATGAAAATTATCAGTGAAGTCCCTAATAGTTATTTCATAATAAAAGGAGCAGGTGAGGAAGAGTCTATTAAAAAACTCTTTAATGACTTAGCACAAGAAGAGGGTATAGATTTTAATCGATTACGATTTGTGCCAGAGGTAGTCTCGTCAGAAGTTCACCGAGCCAACCTTAGTATCGCTGATGTAGTTTTGGATACCTATCCCTATAATGGGGCTACAACCACTCTAGAAACTTTGTGGATGGGTGTTCCTTTAGTGACAAAAGTTGGAGAGCAGTTTGCAGCTCGCAACAGCTACACAATGATGATGAATGCTGGGATTAACGAAGGCATTGCTTGGACGGATGAAGAGTATATAGAATGGGGAATTCGTTTAGGGAAAGATGCGGCTCTGCGGCAGCATATATCCTGGAAACTGCGGCAGTCACGACAAACGGCTCCACTGTGGAATGGCAAGCAATTTACGCGAGAGATGGAGAAAGCATACGAGCAGATGTGGCGAAATTACGTAGAAGCTGGCCATTAAATGCTGCCCTAGGCATAACAGAGGAAAAAATTACTATGACGAATAATCACATTCCTAGAAGTTCAATGTTGGGGTCATTATTGAATGCAAAGCAGTTGGGTTTTGATCCGGAAACGGTTATTGACGTAGGTGCTGGATTAGGTACATTTGAGATTTATTATGCTTTTCCAAAATCCAGATATCTCCTGATCGAACCCATAGCCGAGAACGAACCATATCTAAAAAAAATATGTCAACATCTTGAAAGAGCAGACTATATAATTGCTGCTGCTTCCACAGAGGCAGGAGTTGTGCCTCTTCAAGTGAATGTGAGCAACTTTATCCACTCTTACATCTCAGAGGATGGTGAAGCTAGCTCCGAAAATTTTGAGCTAAGGACAATCCCGGCCGTTACTCTGGATGAAATTTGTAAAACTCGCCAGTTAGAAGGGCCGTATTTAATCAAAGTTGATGTAGATGGTAGAGAACTAGATGTCCTAGCAGGTGCAACTCAAACTCTTCAAAATACAGAGTTGGTAATTGTAGAAGTTAATTTATATGTAACAGCTAGATTTGATAAGATGGCTAGTGTTATAAACTTTATGAAAGAGCAAGGTTTTGTAGCCTATGATCTTGTCAATCTTGCTTGTCGTTATTCAGACTTAGCTTTATTTCAGGTTGATATGGTTTTTGTCAAAGAATCAGGTCAGTTTACAAAAGAATCCCGTTATGTGGCAGAAAACGAGCAGGAAGAAAGACTGAGGGCGCATTTGAAAGCGTATCGAGAAACCTTAATCGCACAGATCGAAAATTTGACGCCCTTTGAATTTTTACAAAAAACTGGATTGACTCAAGCAGAAACTATCCAGAATCAAGCTTATCAAAACTTACTTCAAGGAGATTACAGCCGAGCTGCCCATCTCTACGAAGAGGCTATTGAAGCTGAACCCGATAATAGGTTTCACTATTGGTATTTGGGGTTGGCGTTGCTATTAGACGCACAAGAGATAGAAGCTCAGGCGACATGGCTGATGGGGATGACGGGAGGAGATAGCGAACAAGTCGATCTGTGGACAAAGGATTTAATGCAAGTCCTGCAAACAGAAGCGGAGCGACGGGGAAAATTCGGAGACTATGGAATTACTTGGACAATCCGCCATCATCTACGGGAAATCAATCCGACAGACATTAATAATCTATTGCATTTGATTAACCTGTCTATTCGGATGGGGATCTATACAGAAGCTGAACTCGATTCTTTGGGCGTAATCAAGCTTCTGAAGTCGGATCAATCCTCTGAGGTAGATTCTGGCTTATTGCTGCTAGTTGTGAAAAATGTTTTAGAATACAATCTTTTGCACCCACTTTCTAGAGAATTATATGAGCAAGCGGGAACTAGGCTTTTTGGAGCTAGCCCACCGCAGGATACCCTTAAGAAGGAGAACTGATTTCATTAGGGGAGTTGCTGATAATTAAGCTGTCTAGCTCACGAGTGGGAATGTGTTGGGCTTGTACTCTGGCGATCGCCTCTTTATTTTCAGACTGCAACACAATTCTACCATGCAGGCGAGGTTTCACAGCTTCCCACTGAATTTCGCTCAACAGTCCAATCACAGAAATTTCAGGCCCGTCGGAGACATCTAAGTCCTCTTCCATTAACAGGTTCATCACCACACTAGATAAAGCAAGATTAGCATCTTCATCAGAAATTTGGCTACTGTCTACCAGCAGAGTCATCTTATCTTTGTCTGGGTGAGTTGCTATCGCTCTTATTACCTGGGCAAACTCCTCATTTAAAGAGGGTTCCGGCTGATTCCAGTCTGGAAATACGATTAAATTGATTTCTCTTAAGTTCAGGTTTTGGTAGAGATCACTTCTGTACTCTTTAGACAGATAGTTAACCCGAAAAAAGCTTAAATCAGGTAACATTCCCCATACCAGCCTCGCCGCTTGAGCCACATTAGATATTCCCGCTTGCTCTCCATTAATCGCCCAGGTACCTATTGAGCCATTTCCGTCCGACATGGGACCTTGATATGCTTGGGGCTGATGCGTCTGTCTTTCAGGAATATTAAACTGCGAAGGGGGAATTTTATGTTTTTTAGCCAATTCTTCAATTTCTTGCAAACGAGTGTCGTACTCGCCAATATCCATATTGATACTTGAAGCACCAGCCCTTACGACAGTTAAAATATCAAATTTAATTTCTTCATCCTCCGGGAAAAATAACTCTTTGGTACTAACTTGCACGTCAGCAATGCACATAAATGGGTTGATTGATGGTACTAAACTATCGTGCAGCAGTTTCTTGGTATCTTTTTTGGCATCGTTTAAAAAATCTTTAAATGGTTTTCCATCCAAGCTGGGGTAGCACGATGAAGTTCCCGTACTATGTCCAGAATTTCCCGCCACTGAAAGAGGGCGAAAAGAATATAAGTAATTTTCTAAATAATAGGCATTAATCACACCCGAATACACATCGGGAATAGATGACATGAAATATTTACCATGAACAGATTTAATCTTTTCTATTAAGGCTCTAGGAATAAAAGCATTGTAGAGCATGGGGAGTTCACCATAAGAAACTTCAAAATTATAGAACTGCTTTAATTTTTGTCTTGCTTGAAAATTTACAGCTACCTGATCCTGCAACTGAACGTACAATTTATTCTTATGCCAAGGGACGATCGCACTCTGCCACCAATATACAGTGCCCCGAGACCAAGCCACTGTCTGCACGTCATATTCCTGGAGAAGATTTAAACAAATTTCGAGGCAATCTGGCATTAAAGCATCATCATCTCCGAGAACAGTAATGTATTCTCCTGTAGCGTGAGATAACCCCAATTCCCAATTGTCAGACATGGAGAGTCTTTCATGTGCGCGATAATACTTGATTCGCTCATCATTAAATGAAGCTACAACTTCGGCAGTTTCTGCACTACTAAAATTGTCCATAACCACCAGTTCAAACTCCTTATGAGTTTGATTAAGTACACTCTGAATCGAATGTTTTAATGTATCATGTCTCTGGCGTGTAGGGATGATAATAGAAAAGAAATTGTTTGATGACATTATTGATACCTAGGATAGATAATAAAATTGAGATTTCGCCAATTCTTAATTAACCGATCGCCCTACTACTTCCCCTTCACCTGCCCCAACAGCGCCTTATAATCAGCTCTGTGAGGATTTAGCTTCACCAACTTCTCCAAAGGCTCGATCGCCCCCACCTGATTATTCATCTGCAACCGCACATTTGCCAATCCCTCCAGAGCCGTCTGATTCTGCGGTTCCCGCTGCAAAACCGTCTCATATCCCCGTTCCTGGGCCCCCAGCAAAGATTCCTGAGAAACTGCTACCGGAGCAGATTTTTGCTGGTGCTGGCTGCTCAAACCGCTGCCGAACAGACTCACCATACCAAAAATTGCCGAACCACCAAAGCCAACCATTGATACTAACGCAAAAATCTGCTTAATTCGATCGCCCTTATTAACTGGACGAGGGCTAGATTTTTTCTGTATACTTTCCATTGCTAACTCTTGGCCTCGCTGTTTTCCCGGTACTCGCAAAGCACCTATCTCTAGATTGCCCAAGTTCGATCGAAAAACGATCGCCCTTCGCCATTTAAAATTTGAGACCAATTCTAGCCTTTTACATAAAACCTGAGATTTGTCAAGGACATTTAGGTAACAATAACACACGGGCGATCGAGATCGGTGAAACGCGATCGCCCGCTGATTTTTTAGCTGTTACCATCAGGCAATTCGCCAAACTGATCTCGGTAACGCGCTAGCAAAGATTCGAGTTCAGCAGCACGCTGGCTTTCTGCTTCCGCGCGCTGGCGTTCCGCTTCCGCGCGCTGGCGTTCCGCTTCCGCGCGCTGGCGTTCCGCTTCTAATGCTGAGGCTAATTCATCAGGAAGCAGTAATTTTTCTCCATTATCTTCCCGATAAAAAGCGATGAGTTTGCCCTCTACTTCTAAACGCAGTTGCAACACTTCACTGCGACTGTCAGTAATTAATTGATAGCTATCTTCCCACAGTCGATATCCCCGCAATTTTTCCGGTATCCATTGTCCTTTGGGATCAAACAACCAATATTCCTGAACTTCTAAACTTTCGTACAGGTCTTTTTTCGTAACTTTATCTTCCGACTGCGTACTCGGTGACGTAATCTCAAAAACTATTTTCGGAACTTGCCCTTCTAACCATATTTTATAATTATCTCTACCTCCCGGTTCGACATCATAAATTACCATCACATCTGGTGCAGTACGCAATTTTGGGAAACCTTCAGCGTAATATAAAAACTGGTTGGCCAAAACAGTAGCGCGCTGTCCGGCGAGGTATTGTTTTAGGACTTCTAAAGTGCTTAAAATTGCATAGAGGTGGTCGTAGGTTTCTGCCACGGGTTTTCCATCCGCACTGGGGTAGACAATTTCAGATGATTTGAGGGTGGGAACGACTGCTGTCATGGTCGTGCTTCCTATGAGTTGTAGCTCTATTGTAAACTTTTTTATTAAGATATATCGACCTTTCACACCTTCAAATGCCATTAGGATCGATGCCTTGGCTTCTCAAGTATGCCATTAGTCGATCGACTTTCTGGCGTTCCTCTTCGGCGCGCTGGCGTTCCTGTTCCACCCGTTCCGCACCCCACAGCAGCAAATTGCCATTCTCATCCCACCAGCGCAACCAATAACCCCTTCTCTGAGATTTTTCACCTTCCCAAACCCCCAGAAATAAACCCATTGATTCTATCCAGAATCGCTGATTAGCATCCGGTTCTTGCAATTCGTATTCTCCAGAAGTCGAGAGTCTGTACACTTCCAATACTCCCGATTTAGGTTCAAAAATTACATAAATCGGCACTTGCAAAATTCGCTCATAAAACCGCCATTTTCCGTAAGGATATGTCGGTTTATTTGAATATTCACTACCGTCAGTATCCGATAAAAATTCCATCACTACAGCAGGTACTTCTCCCTCAGCATTAGGCGTATAACTACGCCGGACTTCTCCTGGTTCTGGTGGCAATACCGAGGGAACGTACACCCAATCTGGTGCTTTTACTACTGTTTTGTCGTTAACTTTGGCACAGAGTCCAAAATTGGAAGCTATTAGCATTGAAGCTAGGATAAATCCTGCCAGATCCAAGGCTTCGCGCAGGGCCGCGGCTAAAAGTGGTTGGTCGATATTTTCCACAGGATCGTCGGGTAATTTAAAGTCATCTGGCAATTTTTCCCAAGTTATATTATACTGGGTTTTGGTTTCGTCCGGTTTCGATAATGTTTGTGTCATTGGTTTTCCTTGTTTCGATAAAACGAGTTTTTTGTTAATAGGATTTGGACAATAACTTTAATGCAGGGTGCTGGCGCACCTCATGAACTAGGTGTAATCTGGGTGTGTATTGCGCTGGTTACTAACAAAAGTAGAGCGCCAATATTGTGCAATTGCAGTTATTCAATGATACCCTATTTTAAGGGATATTTTCTGGCTCAACTGGTTCTGCTGACCTGGCAGTTTTAGAAGGTATAACAGGCAATTTTTGCTGTTTGTGCAAGCTGGGAAATCCCGGCTCTCCTGATTGATTTCTGGCAGGTGGACTCGCATTTACTTTCTCAGAAAGGGGAGCTAATGTTTGAGTCACTTTAACTTGGTGTCGTAGTTGTTCTGTCGAACCCAATAAGCCTCCTAATCCGTTAAACAACCTGCGAATGTTGTTGCGGAAAGCCGGATCTCCTGTCAAATCATCCACGTCGGAAGTAATTTTCTGCACGTTCTGAAATGTAGCTCGTGCAGAATCTAGAGTTTGCTGCAATAATAGCAAAGTGGCGGGATTGTTTACCTGGCTGGATAAATCTCGCAAACTACCAGAAGCTTGGGCAGCATTGGCTGATAAAACTTCTAAATTGTTCAGCAATTGTCCTTGGTTGATGCGATTAATTGTCGGACTCAAACTACTGACAGCTACCCGCAGTTCCTGACTGCTTTGATTGATGTTATTCAGAGTTGAGACTAAACTGGCGCGGTTGGTTGTTACTAAAGAATTGAGTTGGTTGGCTGTTAATGTAACTTGATTGGCTGCTTGACTTACTGAATTAGCCGAACTTATTACAGATGCAGATACGGCTTTTGTGGAAGTATCCGCCGTAGCTGCGACTTTAGAAACATCAGCGGCTACTCCTGATATTTCCGCTTTTAATGATTGATTTAAACTGGTTGCTTCTCCTTTTAATGATTGATTTAAACTGCTGGCTTCTCCCTTTAATGATTGATTTAAACTGGCTATTTCGGTTTTCACCGATTGATTCAATGTCCCAATATCTCCCCTGACAGATTGATTTAAGTTTTTGATTTCGGCTTGGGCAGTTTGAGTTAAGTTTGATAAATCTTGAGTGAGTTTAGCTGCACCTTTAGCTGTGTTGGCTGTATTCTCGGCCAGAGATTTAATATTGTTGAACAGCGCGGGGTCAGTGTAGAAATTAGCTAGGCGGACTGTGGATTTAATTAGTTCATCGATAGTGACTCCAGCTTGACCTTTTAAGCGCGAATTTTGGCAGATAATCTCTGGGGGACAGTCGGCACTAACGGGATTGGCGGTAAGTAACGATTCTGGCAAAATCGAGTTGGGGGTAATGTCGATCGACGATTCGCCAATTAAACCCGATTTATTCGCTTCGATCGTAACATCCCTGGGAATCACTAAAGTACCGGGGGCAATCTCCAGCGTCACGTCTACGCCGTTGGAACCCGGTTGGAGGGCGGTAATTTTACCGACTGCAACCCCACGATACCTGATGGGCGTACCTATTTGCATTCCTTGGGCGCTGGCAAATTCTACGGCGAATTTGTAGCTGCGGTTCCCTACCTGCACGCCCCGCAGCCAGAGCACTAAGCCGCCAAATAAACCGATTCCTACTAAAATTAAGAACCCGACAGAACCTTCTCTTACAGTTCGCGATCGCATATTACCTCCTTAGTCATTGGTCATTGGTTATTAGTCATTCATCATCGGTCATTTCAATCTAAAATCTAAAATCTAAAATCTAAAATTGGCTGACTATCCAAGCGCTTGAATTGGCCCAGTAACACTGCCGCTAAAAAATTGTCGGATAAGTAAATTATCTGTCGATGCAATGTCATTGACAGTTCCCTCCCACTGCACTTTGCCTCGATAGAGAAACACGATGCGATCGGCAGTGCGGCGGATGGTACTGTCTTGGTGAGTGACGATCGCATAAGTGCTGCAAACACCTTGGGCCGCCTGCAAGTCCCTGATTAAATCTTCAATTACCGTCGAAGCGATCGGATCTAAACCCGCCGTCGGTTCGTCGTACAGCAAAACCTCTGGATTATCCCTGTCATTATCAGGATTCGCCATGATCGCGCGGGCAAAACTTACCCGCTTCCTCATTCCCCCAGACAACTGCGCCGGATAGCGTTCGCCAATTCGCGGCAAACCCACCATCTCCAACTTTTCCTCCACCAATTCCCGAATGCGGCGGCGCGGCAGCTTAGAATGCTGGTAAAGTAAAAAACCGACATTCTCCTCCACCGTCAGCGAATCAAACAAAGCCGCTTGCTGAAACACCATCCCAATTCCGATCGGATCTGCCACGTCGTCCACCCATCCGACTCTGCGCTGTCCCTGAACAAAAACCTCACCGGCATCCGGGGCCAACAAACCCGCAATTATCCGCAGAATCGTAGATTTCCCCGTCCCGGAAGGGCCAATAATTGCCAGGGCCTCTCCCCGATAAATCCTCAGATCCACTCGATCGAGGATCGGGTTCTGGCCGAAGGACTTACTTACCCCCTTGAGTTCGATTAGTGGCTCAGCCATAGGATGTTATCAATAAGTTATCAGTCATCAGTCATCAGTCTACCTAATGACTCATGACTCATGACTAATCACTAATTACTTAAATTGACTGCCAGAATCAAAACTCTCTTGTATTGTAAATTTGTCAGATCGAGCTGTTCCAATACCCTTAAGACTAATTAACCATGTCAATTAGTTCACTTCCTAAAGCCCTCCGCGTCTTGGCTAAAGCCAAGCAGGTTTTTGCCCAATCCAGAAATCCTTACCCCCCTTCTTTGCGGAACGGGCGAGTTCACCAGTGGTTTAAGTGGTTAGCCCCCGGACTGTTAGTGAAACGGTGGCTGCTGATTAGTGCCAGCGGCGTGGTACTTGCCACTTTGGGTTTAGCGATTTGGACTGGGATGACTCCCATTTTCTTCTTATTGCAATTGTTGAAAAATTTTTTGGCGTGGATTGCGGAAGTTATTCCTAATTACGTGTCGGGCCCGATCATCATTGCTGGCGGGATTTTATTAATTCTGTGGGGACAAACTCGCAGTTTGAACTCTATTACCCAAGTGCTGATGCCCGAAGGGAATGAGGAATTGGTCGATCGACTCCTCAACCACCGTCGCTTGCACCGCGGCCCGAAAATTGTGGCAATAGGGGGCGGTACGGGCCTTTCTAATTTGCTCAGGGGATTGAAGGATTACAGCGCCAAAATCACTGCTATTGTCACCGTGGCGGATGATGGCGGGTCTTCGGGGCGGCTGCGGCGGGAAATTGGGGTATTGCCGCCAGGAGACATTCGCAATTGTTTGGCTGCTTTGGCCGATGAGGAAAAGTTATTGACTGAGTTATTTCAATATCGTTTCCGGGCTGGTGACGGTTTGGTGGGTCACAGTTTTGGGAATTTGTTTTTGACGGCGATGAGCGATATTGCTGGAGATTTGGAACAGGCGATCGCGGCGAGTTCTAAAGTTTTAGCAGTTAGGGGAGAGGTGCTGCCGGCTACTCTGAGCGACGTTTCTTTGTGGGCAGAACTGGCGGACGGCCGCAGGATTGAGGGGGAGTCCAGCATTACAAAAGCTAACGGAAAAATCATCAAAATTGGCTGCACTCCTGCTAATCCTCCGGCGTTGCCCAAGGTCGCCCAAGCACTTCGGGAAGCGGATTTTATCATTATTGGGCCGGGGAGTCTTTATACGAGTGTTATTCCGAATTTGTTGGTGCCGGAAATTGCTGATGCGATCGCTAATAGCGAAGTTCCGCGCATTTATGTTTGCAATATTATGACTCAGCCGGGGGAAACTGACGGATACAGTGTTGCAGACCACATTCGGGCGATCGATCGCGCTTGCGGCCGGCCACTGTTCGATGCTGTAGTAGTTCAAGGCAAAGTCCCTTCTGCAAAGGCTTTGATCCGCTATTCTCAGGAGGATTCTTATCCGGTTGTACTCGATCGAGAAGCCGTAACGCAATTGGGGCGGCGAGTTGTCATCGCCAATGTCATGGATGAAGATCAAAATACGGGTTTAATTCGCCACAATTCTCAAAGGTTGGCGGGGATGTTGCTGCGTTGGTACGGCCGCGCCCAGAACATTTAAGCTGCTGACTGCTGACTGTTGACTGTTGACTGTTGACTGTTAACTGTTAACTGTTGACGGTGCAGACTAATGTTATTGGTTATTAGCTGCCCCAAGCGAGTAATAAATAACAAATAACAAATAACCAATAACAAATAACAAATGACTAATGACTGATATGATACTTTCTATTCCAGATTCTGAGGCTACGCGCAAGTTTGGTGTTGCGTTAGGTCGATCGCTCCCTGCCGGTACTGTAATCTTATTACAAGGAGATTTAGGTGCTGGTAAAACTACCTTGGTTCAAGGCATCGCTGAAGGTTTAGGAATCTCAGACTCGATCGAAAGTCCTACTTTCACCCTGATTAACGAGTATTTTGGAGGACGAGTTCCGCTGTATCATCTAGATTTGTATCGACTGGAACCCGCAGAAGCCGAGGCTTTGCACTTAGAAAGTTATTGGGACGGATTAGAAAGGGACTTGGGAATCGTGGCGATCGAATGGGCGGAAAGATTGCAGTACAAACCCGAAAATTATTTGCACATTTCTTTGACTTATCTAGATAAGGGCCGGCAAGTTGAAGTAATGGGTAATGGCGACTTATTGGATTGGCAATTGGAAATTTGAGAAAAGGCGATCGAATTTAAATGTTGCACCATTCTCACTCAGCCTTTTCTGAACAGGCAAGATGCCTCTTCCACAAGAAGAAAATTCACTCTTTGTGGAACAGGCATCTTGCCTGTTAAGAGAGAATGGTGTAACATCTCAGCGCGAACTTATTGCGGACGGTTGACACGAATCAATTTGCCTCTCAAACTTTCTTCAACGGAAATAGCATCATTGATGCGTGTTGCCAACCTTTCTAGATTTTTATCGTCTGTACACACGATTATACCAGCATGATTGGGTTGTTGAGTGTGCAAGCGAATGAAATGCCGACGATTTTGCGTCATAACCGCCCGATCGTTATTCACAGCAAAGGCTAATACTTCGGGGTCATCATCTCCGGCATTTCCTGCCTCTTGAATAGTCAGGGCATCGTGACCGAAATTTCGCAGCAAGGCCACAACAGGAAACGGGAACTGTTCATCTGCATACAGACGTGCCATAAATTATACTTCCTGCATCATTGCTGCTGCTTCTTCTCGGAGTGCTGTTTCAATTTCTTCGGAGTTAGCCTCAGCATAAGTCCAGACATTTACTAAGTTTGCAGCATTCAACTGGGGATAAAATTGTAGAAGTTCAGCATCACTTGAACCTTGACGGCGCAAACTCACGAACAGCCAAACTGGAAGTCTAGTTTTGGCTATACAAGCATCGCCACCGCATACGTCGGGAGTTTTGGTAATTCCCGGCCAGCTATTGTTTAAACTTTGAGTTATGAGCCGTAGGACTTCAGCTTTATCGGTGGGAGTTAAGGCCAGAAGTTGTGTTTCTAGTTCTTTGAGGAGCATGGTTAATATTGCCTTGGCAATAGGAGAATATACAGTTATTTTAACAATTTTTTTTTCATTTCAGCATAATTCAGGCTTCCTCATTCTTGCAGATTGCTTCTTCGATTTCCTCCATATCTGCATCAGCATAAGTCCAAACATTGACTAGATCTGCCGCACGGAGATGGGGATAAAATTGTAGAAGTTCAGCATCGCTTGAACCTTCACGGCGAAAACTTTCAAGCAGCCAAACTGGGATGCGAGTTTTGGCAATGCAAGCATCGCCGCCACACACGTCGGGAGTTTTGGTAATTCCTGGCCAGCTATTGTTTAAACTTTGGGTTAAAAGCCGGATGGCTTCAGCTTTCTCAGTAGGAGTTAAGGCCAGGAGTTGTGTTTCTAGTTCTTGGAGGAGCATGGGTAAAATCGCCTTTGCGATGCAGGAATACCCAATTATAACACTTGACCTAAAATCATGCTTATTCAGCGTCAAATGTCAAGGCTTCTCCCCTCACATTTGTATCCAATTTACCATTTTCAAAAACAACTTTTCCTCCAACAACAGTCACAACTGGCCATCCCGTCAAACTCCAACCTTCAAAGGAACTCCAGCCGCACTTGCTCGCCATCTCTGCGCCGACCACCGGGCGGTAGTTCTCCAAATCAACTAAGACTAAATCGGCGTCAAAACCCGGAGCAATCGCCCCTTTGTTCGGAATCTTATAAGCCTTAGCAACTGCAGCCGACATCCAATTAGCAACTTGAGCAACTGTACATTTTCCCTCTACTGCTTGCGTCAGCATCAAAGGCAAAGAAGTTTCGACTCCCGGCATTCCCGACGGCGTATTTGGATATTCTTGAGCTTTTTCTGCTAATGTGTGCGGCGCATGGTCGGTGGCGATAAAATCAATTACGCCGTCGAGTAAAGCTTGCCAAAGTATTTCGTTATCGCGGGGTTCGCGCAAAGGCGGATTCATCTGAGCTAAACTGCCAATTTTTTGATAGGCGCTGGTATTTAACAACAAATGCTGCGGCGTCACTTCTGCTGTCACCCAACTCGGTTTTTCCTGGCGCAAAAACTCAGCTTCATCCCCCGTTGAAAGGTGCAGAATGTGCAGTCGGCGCTGATATTTATTAGAAAGTTTTACTGCTAGTTGAGTTGCTAATAAAGCTGCTTGATTGTCTTGAATTTGCGAGTGCACTGCCACATCGGAAATCCCGGCAAATTCCTGACGACGCTGATTGATTCTAGCTTGGTCTTCTGCGTGTACCGCAATTAGTCGATCGCCCTTAGCAAAAATCGCCTCTAAAGTTGATTCTCCATCCACCAACAACTGCCCGTGCATCGAACCCATGAAAACTTTAATTCCCGGAGTCGGATTCGCAGTCAACAAATCCGGCAAATTCTCCGGCGTTGCACCAATAAAAAAGCCGTAGTTCACCAAACACTTCTCGGCAGCGCGACTTAGTTTATCATCTAAGGCAGCTTGGGTTGTGGTCAGAGGTCGCGTATTCGGCATTTCCAGAAACGATGTCACGCCGCCTTTAGCGCAAGCACAGCTAGCGGTAAATAAGTCTTCCTTGTGTTCTAAACCCGGTTCGCGGAAGTGTACCTGGGGATCAATTACTCCGGGTAACAGAGTTAAGCCTTTCGCATCTATTTCTCGATCGCCAGATTCGACAATTTCCGCAGCAACTTGGACAATTTTGCCATCGCATATTTGTACATCTCCTACCAAAAACTCACCATTGGGCAAAAGAATGCGAGCGCGACGGATTAACAAACTTGATTGGGTAGTCATAAGATATCCTTAATTCAGTAAACAGCGTGCTAGCATGGAAGCATTATTAAGTTTATAATTCGTATCCAGCTCAGTCACTACAATACCCTATGACTCGTCTAGACAAGTCAGCCGACGAAGAAAAACCTCCGCAAGACACCGAAAATCCTTGGATCGAAGGAATTAAGACGATCGGCTTAGCAGCATTTTTGGCCTTTGGTATCCGCACCCTGGTTGCCGAAGCACGCTACATTCCCACCGGCTCGATGCTCCCAACCTTACAAATTAACGATCGATTAATTATAGATAAGGTAAGCTATCGATTCCAAGAGCCCCAGCGAGGAGATATTATCGTATTTATGCCTCCTGACCAGGCTAGTTTGTGCACGGGACAGCCGCCACCGATCAAAGATGCCTATATCAAGCGAGTGATCGGACTTCCAGGGGACACTGTGGAAGTCAGAGAGGGAAAAGTTTTTATTAACAAGCAGCCGCTACAGGAAAAATATATTGAAGAAATTCCGCAGTATCCCTACGGGCCTGTAGTTGTAGCTCCAAATTCTTACTTGGTGCTCGGCGACAACCGAAACGCAAGCTGTGACAGCCATTATTGGGGCTTTGTACCCAAGCAAAATATCATTGGTAGGGCAATTGTGCGTTTTTGGCCACTCAACCGCACAGGTTCGATCGACCCCACGCCCCTTTATCCCGCTAAAAATTAGCTACAACCCGCAACCCGCAGATTAAAATCTGCGGTTATCAGTTTAAAGTACCAATTACTTATTAGCCATTTTCCGCGACCAAATAATTAATGGTTAAATGAGATTTAGTATGAGGTTTCGCGATCGAGAACTTTCACAACTTTGTTATACATGTCCTCAGCTTCTTGGTGCGAATTGCCAATACTCGTCACTCCCAATTTGCCAAACTCCGACAAACAACCCATTAAATGAAACACACTCCCCGTCTCTGTACCGCTGTCAAAGTGCAGTTGATTGTCAGCAATAATATCCATCAAATCGTTCGGTAACAATCCCCGATAGCGCTCTTTTTTCAAATTGTCCGAAGCGACATAATATTTTGGACGGCCCTGCAGGCTGTAAAATAATCCGGTAGTACGCTCGTACCGACCGTTTGTTAACAGCTTCAAAGCCATAAACGGATGAGTTGTGCCTCCTTTTCGTAAGTTAATTTCTATTGCTTGAATATCCCATTTCCCGTCTGATTGCCGCACCGCGAGAAAATCTACTCCAAATCTCTCTAAAGCACCTTTTTCGGCTAAATTTTTCCCAACTTTCCATCCCAATTCCTGCAACGCTATCCGATAAGATTCGTCCGCCGGAAATTGGCAACCCAAGAAAATTTGACCGTCTGGGCCTCCTAAAATCTGGTCATGAGTGGAGAGGATTTCTACTTCGCCGCTGGGAATAATTCTGCCTTGAACACTGGGCGAGAACTTTTCTTCTCCTTCGATAAATGCTTCGGCAATTGCCCCTAATTCGGGAATGCGGCTGCTAAAATTTTCCCAGGTTTCGCCTGTGGATTGAAAGCGTAAATTATGGAAGCCATCGCCAATTGCCTTCGCTCTTTCTTGAGGCGCTTTACTTGCCAGGGAACGCAAATCTAGAATTGCATTTCCTTCCCCCGAAAAACCTTCATTTAACTTAATTACCATCCGCTGCAAATCCGGCTGCCGTTCCCACAAATCGGCCGCAGCTTCTGCTAAATCTTCCGCATTCCAAACCAACTCGGAACCGTCAGGATAAGGCACGCCACATTCTTTAAAAATTTGCCTGCTGCCGCTTTTTGTTCCCCAGTATAACAGATCGGGATCGCTTGCCCACAAAGGAATCCCCAATTGAACAGATAACTCCCGTTCTAAGGGCGTCGAGTTATAACAAACCATATAAGATTTTTTCGGCCGTACTGCTTGACGAATGCGCTCCATCAAGCGGGGGCGCTCTAAAATTTTCTGGGTGAGGGATTTGGCAGAAGCATCGTAAGCACTGAACAGCAAAAGCCGATCGCGCGCGTGAGAAAATGGAATTCCCGGCAGCAATTGCAGGTAATAATCCACAATCATCGGGTGCAAGGGCTCCGAGGTAATGTAAATTAAGCGCGTGCGGGGATTTCGCAGGCGAATCAATGAAAATAAATGCCGCTCTTCGTAATGGTAAGCACCCTCAACTTTCTGCATTTCTTGCTGATCTAAGCTGACAGAAGGAATGATAATAATGTCACAATCTCCGCTGTCGAATTCTTCGATAGCTCGCCAACGTTCGCGTAATTCTGTCTGAAGATTGCGAAACTTCTGCGAATGTTCTGAGTCAAAATTATTGGGATTTTGCATTTCGTTATCCTAAACTGTTGCACATTTTTAAAACATCCTTAACTTTCGTGAAAAAAAAACTCACCTTCTTGACCACAACTCCCACCTCAAAACTATGTAGCTCAGTCAGCTCGCCGCGCTCGAAAAAGTCTGGCATACTGCAATATTGGCTCTAATCGGCGTTGATTTTGCTTGAGTGCCGAGATCAATTTTTCCGAAGGGCGGAACACCAGGGGAGCCGAATATTTGTTCAGCATCTCGATTTCTGGCGACTGGCTCATCAGCATCAGCCGCACGTCTTTGTCGAGTAAATAACTCAGAGACAGCAAATCTCCCATGTTCGTAAAATCGTTGCCGCGATCGCTAATTACAATTGTATCTTTAATCGATCGATTAGCTATCGCCTCTTTGTTAATAATTTTCGCAACTTCAGCATTAAAATAGCTCAAGTCTTTGCTCCACCAAGTATCAGAAAAAGCGCTGACCGTACAGGATGCTATACTTGCTGTAAAAACCAGGGCTAAAATGACTTGCCAAAACCGCTGCTGAGTTTTCACGTTACTGGCGAGCAAGTAAGCAACTGCTAGCTGCACTCCCGGAAAGCAGGAAATCAGATAGCGGCTGACGGCGGAACGTTTGCCACCTAGGATTAGATCCGGTAATGCCAGTATCAAAAAAGGTACAAAAATTGATGTTACAATAAATAGCCAAGTTGAACTGCTAGTGCGGCGGCAAATTGTGTAAAGGGCTGCCACAATTAACAGCAAAAATGGCAATCTCAGCAGATAAGTCCAACTATTATCAAACCCGAAGTCGAAGTCAAAAAATAAGGCTGTAAAGCTGAGTATCCACAATTTGACAAGATACAGCCAACCCGGAGATACTCGCGTCCAATCTGTCGTAGCTGATGCTCGTCCCAGGTTGGTTGCCAGCACGTAAATCCACGGAATATACAATATTAAAGCTGCTGTTACTGCTAAAAAGAATTGGGAATTAGTTACATGACCTCGCAATTTTGTTTTTTTGACAAACAACCAGTAAGAAATTATAAAAACTCCGTGTCCGATGAGTGTTAAACTGAAGAAAGGGTGAGTGTAGAAACCAAGGGCGATCGCCAGCGAGTAAAATACCCAATTTTTCCAACCCCGCAACCGCACTGCTCTCAGCAGCAGCCAACTGCTGCCAATAACTATGGCTGTTAGCAAACTGTACTGCCTTGCTGTCTGAGCAAACAATATGTCAAAGGGTGATAAAGCCAAAAGTGCTGTTGCTAATAACGCCGCCAAATTCGAGGCGAAAAGTTCCTGAGCTAAAGCGTACATCAAAGGCAGCGACAGCAAACTCAATATTGCTGGCAAACTGCGCGATGCTGTTAGAGAACTGCCAAATTCCTGCATCCACCAACGAGCCATGAGAAAGTATAAAGGCGGATGCTGCGGGTCTTCTAGTGCTAAAGAACGAATTGTGTCTGCTTCTGTACTTCCCGGTTTAATCCGCTGATATTTTTGCAATTCTGGTGCGGGAATAATCCGGTTTTGGAATAGTTCGTTGTCGATTTCTTGGCGGGTGAAACCAGCGGCGCGGATTGATGTGTAAGCTTCGTCGTGCCAGTACAGTTTGCGATCGATCTCAAAAAATCGAAATCCGATACCTAGTAAAATGCCGATCGCCAATAAGTTAATCAACCAGCCGGAATTTTTGGTATTAACAGATGTGTCTTGATGTGTTGTAGATCCCATGCTTGTCCTAATTGTGGCGATTACTTGTTACCAGGAAGAGCCTGGTAACACAGATCCGGAGGCTCTGCCTCCAATTTTAATGTAAGCTTTTCGAGGCAGAGCCTCGCTTACATCGGTTCCCAGACAGAGCCTGGGAACCAGTTAAATATCTTCTACATCTTGGGCATTCTGAAGGCGGGAGCAGGCTGAACCACCCCAAAATCAACAATCTTCAACCAAATGCTCCCAGAACCTCCAGACCCCAAAAATAACTGCTAACATACGTGTTGTACAGTTAATCAACAAGCTCCGCAAGGGGTCTACCCGCGTACCGCAAATGCCAAAAAAAGAAGCGTCTATAAAAACTTCCACTGAAAACTCAGAAAAGCAAAAAGCTCTAACTTCCGTACTTTCCCAAATCGAGCGCAGCTTTGGCAAAGGGGCGATCGTCAGATTGGGAGACTCCACTCGCATGAGGGTAGAAACCATTCCCACCGGAGCCCTGACACTGGACATTGCTTTGGGCGGCGGTTTGCCAAAAGGTCGAGTTATTGAAATTTACGGCCCGGAAAGTTCCGGTAAAACCACTCTAGCCCTCCACGCGATCGCCGAAGTCCAAAAATCCGGCGGTATCGCAGCCTTCGTCGATGCCGAACACGCCCTCGATCCCACCTACGCCTCAGCTTTAGGCGTGGATATTGAAAATCTCTTAGTTTCCCAGCCGGATACCGGCGAAATGGCCCTAGAAATAGTCGATCAACTCGTCCGTTCCGTCGCCGTCGATATCGTAGTAATTGACTCCGTAGCCGCCCTCGTCCCCCGCGCCGAAATCGAAGGCGACATGGGCGACTCCCACATGGGTTTGCAAGCCCGATTGATGAGTCAAGCTTTGCGGAAAATCACCGGCAACATCGGCAAATCCGGCTGTACCGTCATCTTCCTCAACCAATTGCGGCAGAAAATCGGCATAACTTATGGCAACCCGGAAACAACAACCGGCGGTAACGCACTCAAGTTCTACGCCAGCGTCCGGCTTGACATTCGCCGCATTCAAAGCTTGAAAAAAGGTACAGAAGAATACGGCAACCGCACGAAAGTTAAAGTTGCTAAAAATAAAGTTGCTCCGCCTTTCCGTATTGCCGAATTTGACATTGTATTTGGCAAAGGCATTTCTACTTTAGGCTGTCTGACTGACTTGGCCGACGAAATGGGAGTAATTCTGAAAAAAGGTTCTTGGTATAGCTACAACGGAGAGAACATAGCTCAAGGACGAGACAAAGTGATCCAGCACATGGAGAAAAACATCGATTTCAAAAATGAAATTGAGGAGCTAGTTAAAAAGAAACTTGAGACTGGTGCTCTGGTTTCTGCTAATTCTGTCGCTCCTATTGAGGTAGATGATGTAGATGATGTAGATGATGTAGATGATGTAGATGATGTAGATGATGTAGAAGTTTTGGACGAAGAAATCTAAGTTTTTTAGTCCTCAATTGTTACTCGTTTACTGGTTGTTTACTCGTTTTACTCGTTACTTTCGCAAAGAACGAAAGTAACGCTCAACAGCGACAAGCGAGCCTCGAATTTAATTTTCGCTCGGCTTCGGCTCGCTTGTCGCTTAAATGGGTTAAGAGGCACAGCCAGTCAACCAGTAAACCAGTAATACCAATTTTTTATGAGGTTGCATAGAATCCGATCCCCCCTAACCCCCCTTAGTAAGGGGAGTAGGGCAGGGTGGATTAATTGTCGAGAGGCTAAATCAAGGCTATGAAGGCTATTGACCGACATTAGGCGAGGCATTTAACA
>NZ_JAUBUC010000178.1:0-4152 GCF_036705285.1 Microcoleus sp. B4-C1
TATCATTATTATTCAATTATATTTCTACATAAAGGGGTATTGACAAAATCTACTCCGTTCTAACTTGTTACCAATGACTTGCGCCCCACGCACCAGCAGTCAAATCGGTTCTGCACAAAGGAACCAATAGCACCAGCAATAGTGTCTAAATAAGTATCTGCAGTTGAGTGTTCAGGAGCGATCGCGCATTGTGTAAAGTGAGGCAGAGGGCATATTATGAAAAGAATCTCCCAAAATAAATTTCCAAAAAATAAAAACCGAGACCAAAAGCAGCCCAATCCAGTAATCTTGGCTTTGGTGCTCACAGGAATTCTGGTATGGGAAATGTATCCGGCGCTAAGACACACCGCAGCAGCTAACGCGGGCGCTCTCAAAGATTCCCTGGCCCAGTTGGAAAAGCAACAGCAGCAAACCGCGCAGCAATTTTCCTCAGCCGCGGTGCCCCAAAACATCAGCTATTCGGTATTGGCACTTAATACTCTCACTTCCGAACCGGGGAATTTGGCCGAGGGTACGCGCCAAAATCCCCCTAAGCAATTGCCCGCAACCGTAGCAGAAGCAGTTCGCCGACAGTTGTCGGACTCCACTGGCATTGCTGCTGACAAGTTGAAAGTAACTGAATCAAGCGGACAAAGTTGGCCGAATACTTGTTTAGGACTCTCGAAAGCCGATGAAATTTGCGGTCAAATGATTGTTGAAGGTTGGCGGGTTGTGGTTTCGGATGGTAGGCAAACTTGGGTTTACCGTACTAATGCTAGGGGAAATATCTTGCGTTTGGAAAAAAAGTTAGCTAAGTAAATGTACCCTGTGAAATGAAATATAAGTTTCCTTTTGGAACAGGCAAGATGCCTGTTCCACAAAGAGTGAGTTTTTTTGTGGGTGGTTTCTTGTGGGCTTCTGGGAACAGGCAAGATGCCTGTTCCACAAAGAGTGAGTTTTTTTGTGGGTGGTTTCTTGTGGGCTTCTGGGAACAGGCAAGATGCCTGTTCCACAAAGAGTGAATTTTCTTGTGGGTGGGGATCACAAACAGGCAAGATGCCTGTTCCACAAAGAGTTTTTTTGTGGGTGGTTTCTTGTGGGCCGTTGCTCCTAGCCCGCCCCTTGCTTTAATTGGGGACTTGGTTTCTTTCGATGATGCCACCGCCCAATAGCACGTCTCCGTCATACCAAACAGCGGCTTGTCCGGGGGTAATGCTCAACTGCGGTTCGTCAAAAATCAACTTAACTCTTGTACCGCCGACTTTTTCCTCTGCTTGGGAGGTTTCTACAGGAATAATTGTAGCCGGGACGGGTTGCGATCGATATCGAATCTGTACCTGAGCCCGAATCGGAGTCGTCGGTGCAGCTACAGAAACCCAATTCACTTTCTGGACTGTACATTCAGATTCTACTGCCAACTGTCGATCGCCCACAATTACCCGATTGCCAGCAGCATCGAGTTCAATCACGTACAGCGGTTCGGGCGCAGCAATTCCGAGTCCCTTCCGCTGGCCGATGGTGTAGTGGTGAACACCGTCATGCTGTCCGAGCACCCGCCCTGACTTGTCCACAATGTCACCCTTTTGTGGCGCAATGTACTTATCCAGAAAAGCCCGCATCGAACCGTTACTTTCCACCAAGCACAAATCCTGACTTTCCGGCTTATCCGCAGTTGTCAAGCCAAATTCTGCCGCGATTCTGCGAGTTTCTGTCTTGGTAATTTCCCCCAAAGGAAACTCCGTACCCGCCAACAAATCCTGTGTTAGATCGTACAGGAAATAAGACTGATCTTTCGCAGGGTCGATCGCCCGCAGCAACTGATAGCGACCAGTAGCAGCATCGTAAGTAATCCTAGCGTAGTGGCCTGTAGCGATTTTTTCAATTCCGAGTTCTTCGCGAGCAAACTTAAGCATCGGCCCGAACTTCACAGTTTTATTGCACTGCGAACAAGGCAGAGGTGTAACTCCTGCACTGTAACCCTCCACCAAATAATCAATAATACTTGCCTGAAAGACCTCGCGGCTGTCAACAATGTGGTGGGGAACGCCCAAATCTTCGCAAATTTTAGCGGCATCGACCATTCCCTCAGAGCAGCACTGACCTTTGCCCTTCATCAACCACAGCGTTAAACCCACCACTTCATATCCTTGATGGTGTAAAATTGCGGCTGCTGCGGAACTATCGACCCCGCCGGAGAGGCCTACAACAATCTTGTTCATGGTTGGGGAGAAATTGCTATTTTACTGTTACTTTGTTCGATCGAGCTAATTTATTATACCACAAGTATACTACAAATTGCCACTGCTGCTGTTAGCTGAAATTTTAGCATTAATATGACCATTCAAAAATTTGTTGTCACCGCCGACCAAATGCGGCAAATAGAAACGAGAATCTTTGCTGCGGGAATGCCAGTCGCAGCTTTAATGGAAAAAGTCGCGGGACTGCTTGCTAGACGCATTCAGGAGATTTTGAAAGCGGAAGGAAGTTCGGCAACTAGCAGTGTACGGGATTTAACGGATAGAAGGAAAAGGGAAGAAGGGAAAAATCTTGTTAATTCTCAATTGCCAGTTATCGGCATATTGGTTGGGCCGGGACACAACGGCGGCGATGCTTTGGTTGTTGCTCGCGAATTGCACTTTCAAGGGTTCCAAGTAGTTATTTACTGCCCGTTTTCTAAACTAAAAGAACTAACAAAAAATCACGCTGATTATGCGCGTTATTTAAATATCCCATTTGTTGATAATATTGAAAATCTGACCAACTGCGATTTGCTCGTAGATGGTTTATTTGGATTTGGATTAGAACGAGAAATTACTAACGCCACTGCCGCAGCTATTGACGAAATAAATAATTTAAATATAGCCATTTTAAGTATAGACATTCCATCGGGAATTCATACAGATACGGGAGAAGTTTTGGGGACGGCAATCCAGGCAAAATATACATTATGTTTGGGTTTGTGGAAAATGGCATTTCTGCAAGATAGAGCATTAGAATATATCGGCAGTTCTGAATTAATTGATTTTGATATTCCCGCAGCAGATATTGCAGCAATATTAGGCGAAACGCCAGCTATACAACGCATTACAAAAGCATCGGTCACTCAGCATTTGCCGTTGCCCCGATCGCCAATTTCGCACAAATACACCAACGGTAACATACTAATTATTGCAGGTTCCCGCCGCTACAGCGGAGCCGCAATTTTGGCAGCATTGGGAGCAAGAGCAAGCGGCATCGGAATGCTGTCAATTGCTGTTCCTGAGTCGATTAAACCGATGTTGAGCAGTCAGTTGCCAGAGGCATTAGTTATAGGATGTCCCGAAACCCAAAGCGGTGCAATTAGCGAGTTACCAGTAGCAATTGATTTGAGTTCTTATGACGCGATCGCCGCAGGGCCAGGTCTGACATTGGAAGCGGCAATAGCTGTAGAATCTGTACTGGAGAGCGATCGACCTCTGGTTTTAGATGCTGACGGTTTAAATATCCTCGCTCAACTCGGCACAGTCCCGATTTTGTCCGAACGCCGTGCACTGACAATTATCACGCCTCATCCGGGCGAATTCAAGCGTTTATTTCCCGAATTAGCCGACGAAACCGGCGATGATCGAATTGCGGCAACTCAAGCAGCAGCTAAGCTTTGCGGTGCAACGATATTGCTCAAAGGAGCCAGAGTGTGCATAAGTTGGAAGGATGAGGGCGATTCCCTACGGCATAGCGACGCTTCACGTACCATCACCTACCTCAATCCCGAAAGCACCCCAGCTCTCGCCAGAGGCGGCAGCGGCGACGTTCTCACAGGCTTGTTAGGGGGACTATTAGCAAGTGCGATCGCCCGCAAGTCCCCCCCTAAATCAGTTGCTGTAACAGCAGCTTGGTGGCACGCTCAAGCCGGAATCATGGCTGCTAAAGAACGGACGGAATTAGGAGTAGATGCCTTTACTTTGACACAGTATTTAATTCCAGCTTTGCGAGAATTTGCTGAGTAAACAATCGACATGAGTTTGTAGAGTGCGTACCCGCATCTTTGTATTGGTGTGTACCGCGCACCTTACCCCTTGGTTTGTATTGACAACGGAAGTCCTCATAAAGATATTACAACTTATATTCATTAGGAATGAGAATTAAATAACTTCCACAAGTGTGTGGGATGGGCGTCCCGCCCGTCCAAAAAGG
>NZ_JAUBUC010000027.1:0-76232 GCF_036705285.1 Microcoleus sp. B4-C1
TCTATCCTTGCTCTTCGCTGTGCTTATCTCAACGGTCAACTTTCAATTTGATGTATTTGCCAAACTGAGATGCACCCAAATTCAACCATCTTTGTTTCTGAACATCTGTTAATTTTAGTTTTCGTCTGCTTAATACCTCCTGATACTCTGCTAAAATTTCTTCTGAAACTACCCATTCATAATCAGGTTGATTGATAACCCAGCTAATAACAGAAGCTGGTTTTCTTCCAGCGATCGCCGCAGATACTAAAATATTAGTATCTATAACAACTCTCATTCTCCACTCCGATAAGCTGCAATTTCTTCGGCAATTTCTTCATCAGTTAAAGGACGATCGGCGTGTAAAGCCTGGGTTTCTTCACATAAGTTGTTAAAATCTTCAGCTAAAGCTTGTCTGTACGGATCGGGCTGATAACTCTTCTTAAGTTCCCGGCTCATTTTAATTTTTTCTGCGAGTAACTCTTGTGCAGGTTTTCCTGAAAGAATCGTTACTACTTGCCGAGGTAGATTAAGATGCTGTTTTTCTGACAAAGCTTTTAAAGCATCAGTAATTACCTGATCGGGGGTTGTATATTTCCCTGTCTCTAACTGTTGTTGCAGTAACTTTTCTTGTTCTGAGTTCAGAATTATTTGGATCATAAAGTTACCTCTCTAAATAATCTCCAGCCGTTTGATATCTGTAGGGCTCAAGCATTTGGGCGACAATTTATGTTGAAAACCTGTAATTTTATCCCCAAATGCTTCACCCTCCAACCTTGATTGCGCGATCGCACTCCGACAGGATATTTTATTTTTTGGAGATTTCTAATGAGTCCCCATCAATTTTGAATGGGCAATACTGGATTTGAACCAGTGACCCCTTCCGTGTGAAGGAAGTGCGCTACCACTGTGCTAATTGCCCGCAGATAATTACCATACCATACCAAGTCCTAATTTGCAACTAAATTTTTCCTAAAAATTCAGCCGCTGGTTTCCGAGTTAAACTCGACACAATGCCAAGAATACAGGCATTTGTCGAGTCTGGCATCAGTTAACCTGCCACCAACCCGCCGACGGGCCGACAAACCGCACTACAATCCACCAAACAACCAAAAGACTAATCCCCATCCAGCTTCCGCGACTTGTCCACTTCACAAAATCTTCGCTTTGGGTTTTCGTGATTGGCAGCCAGGGAAGGATGCGCTCTTCTTTACCGTATTCGTCGCCGATCGACTCTTTGCGACGCTTAGCTTCACCCATAATCTTTGTCTACTAAATTAGATTTCAACTGGATACCTAACCAAATTATACGCCAACAGGTCATCTCAAGCCTGCGTCAGCCAAGTCGTATCCAAATAATCAATCCTCGCAAAAGGACTCAAAGCCGCTAAAACCTGCTGTCCATAACTGCGGTGAATCACCCTGCTGTCGAAAATCGCCACAACCCCTTGACGTTCTCGCACAGGCGCGATCGCCCGTTGCAACTCATTCAGCGCCGCCGGCAGCAAATACAACCGAAACCAATCCTTGCGCCGTTCCTTATAATAAGCCACACGCGCCGTCACCAAAGGATTCTCCAAAGAAGGTAGCGGCAAAGTTGCCATCGCCAGCAAGTGAGGCGCGCTCAATTCCCCCTGATGTTCCCGCCAAAACTCCCACCCTGTCACCAAAATCGCATTCTCGCCCACATCAGTCTTTTCTACCTGCACCCTAGAACCGAACTCAGAAGCCAAAATTGCCGCCAGCCGAGCCTTCAGCGGTACATCACCAACAATCAGCACAGTTAAACCCGCCACCGACGCGCTCATCAACAGCAAAGTCCGAATTTCTTCCATTAAAACACCCTGAAATTCCGGCGTATTTGGCAGCGGCAGCCAGTTGGGAATGTACAGTTGAATTAATTCGCTTTGTCGATCGGGCGAAAACTTCACGCTGGTCAATTCTGGCAGTCCCAGCATTTGCCGGAAGATCGGAGCCTTCGGTTCCACATCCACCGCCCCCCCAATCAACACCACAGGCTGACAATCCCAAATTTTGCTCAAAACCTCAGCCACCTGAATCGGCGCGCAGAACAGAGAAAATGACCCAGCCTCCCGATTAATTTCCGCCCACCGCAGTTTTCCGTTTGTTTCCCACCGCTGCCAAAAATTGCTCCAAGCAGCCGGAATTAGGGGGTTTGGCTCGATTTTTTCAAACAGCCCCTGCAAAATATTTTGCTCTGCCGTTTCCAGCAAATAGCACTCCTCTGGTTTCGCCGGATGTTTAAAGAAAGCCCGCGTTAGCATTACCCGCCCTTCGAGGATGGCATCGGCTTCCAAAGGCTGAGATTGCATTAAATCATTCCAATCAGCCGGTTGCAAACCCGCCGTCAATTGCTGGCGCGTCCAAACTTCCAAGTCATCCACACCGTCGATAATTGTCGGAATATTGCTCGGAAGTGGCGAATTCGCCGCCAAGCGAGCCGCCAGCCAAGACTGCGGATCTGCTAGCATCAATCCTTGTCCAGTGGCATTATCGGAATAAATCTCGATCGACTTATCAGTTTGCAGCCACTCTTGCAAACGCGGAATTTCCACTGCTCTCAAATGCTCGATCACCCGTGTAGGCGCGACTAATATCACAGGCTCTGGCCACATCAAAATCGGCATCAAATAGCTGACTCGATACCGCTGTCGGTAAGCTCCAGCGGGAAGCCCTGTTTGGATCAGAGCGCTGCGCCCCAAGCGCAAAGCCCGCGCCACGAGCCGCGCCATTGTTAAATGGTGGGGCCAGTGCGGCTCGGAGTTCGATCGCAGGAAGCGGAGCAATGAGTTGTGGACTTCTACCTCAATCAATCGGTTTTAAAATTGACATTTCTCACTCAAGATAATCAAAACTGGCCAGAAAATCAACTACTTTTTGACCGAGAGGCAAACAGAATTTACTCGGCTGATGACTTGCACCTCCCTTCCCAAAATTCCCGTGAGAATTCACCATCAAACTCTCCTGTCCCGAACTAATTAAAATAGTTTGGGTAGGTGACTCAAAAAACTTTGTTGGCTGACTCACATGTGATATATTAGAGACCAAATTCATCAACTCATTTAATTTATTTGTAGCTGTACTCAATGCTTTACGCAACTGCAATATTCGTTTCTCATCCAAATTTTGACTTTCAATGTTTTTGCCGATAACCATAATATTTCTCTGAGTTTGTAGAGCATCCTTAAAAGGAAGAATCGCTAAAAAAGCTGCTGGCAATAAATGCTCATCGCTCTCAAATCTAAAAGTTAGAGTTGTGCGACGGTAGCCGACTTCAATATTAGGAGGAAAAATCATTGCCCGGTAATGCCGAGCTATTTCGCTGTAAGCTGTTGCTAAAGTGCTGTTTGCTGAGTAGTCTAAAAGTGCGTCAACCACAATTTGCACTAACCCAGGCGTGTGATTTAAAAATTTTATCGATTCTGACGGCGAATTAAATTGTTGAATCAGAGTGCGATCGCCTGCGGGGCTGAGGTCAACCCACTGGCAAGTAATATCATCTACGATGATGCCACACCGAGGAACCAAATACAGTTTTGCTCCTGTTAAAGTTGCTCCCCTCAAATCAGCGCCCACCCAATCTGCATTAATCAAATTTGTTTCTGTCAAATCAGCGTGAACGAAACTAGCACTTCCTAAATTAGTATTTCTTAAATCTGCTCCGTTAAGGTTAGCTCCGCTCAATTTAGCAAAGCTCAGATCGGCGCCGCTGAGGTTAGCTCCCGTCAAATCAGCCCATTTAAGGTTAGCTCCGCTCAAATTGGCACTGCTGAGATTCACCTGTTGCAAAGAAGCTTGTCTCATATCGGCATTGCTCAAATTGACGCCGCTAAGTTCTGCTTTCGTCAAATCTGCGCCATGCAAGTTAGCTTCTTGAAAGTTAGCTGAAGCAGCCGAAGCACCTCTGAGATTTGCACCGGAAAGATTAGCACCGCACAGGTTAGCTTCCGTCAGTTTTACCTCTCTTAAATCTGCTTCAGTCATGTTAGCACCGCTGAAGTTAGTTTTGCTGAGTTCGCAGCGGACTAATTCGCTTCTAATCAGGGATGCTCGGATTAATTGAGCTGCACTTAAATCGGCTCTGACTAAGTTTGCTACGTTGAGAGTCGCCCCGTTTAAGATTGCCCGCGACAGGTTGGTACTGCTGAGTCTAGCCACATTCAGGTTAGCTTCGCTCAAGTTAGCGTCGCTCAAATTAGCGCCGCTGAGGTTGGTGACAAATAAGCTAGCCCGCCTTAAAATTGATTGGCTGAGGTTGATGCGGCTGAGATTAGCTTCATTCAGGTTCATTCCTGTGAAATCTCTGTCACCTTCTGTGTATCTTTTGACGATTGCAAATCGTTTGAGCAGTTCTTCAGCTTCCATTTTTTTTACCTGAATGAAATGGCAATCGGCTCACTTTTTTATGGCATAAGCTGTGGAGCATTTAAACCAGTAACGAGGCTAGTAGGGTGCGTCAGCTAGAACCCTTACGCTGAAACGGAAAACCTTAGATGCTGACGCACCTTACGCAAGTCCTTTAAATGCCGAACAGCATAAATAGAAATAATATCAAATTCATTTATAGTATTTACTCACCGAGCTGATAAAAGCTTTTGACAAACTCAATGACAGTATTTAGCGGCGGGGTGGTAAATCTTTGGGCTTTAATTGCAGGACTGATAGAGGTTTTGTTGACTCCAGGCAAATTGGTCAAGTTTCTGCCAAAGTCTGGGTGATAGTGAATCATCAAACTTTCGGCGCTGGAGTTAGCCAGTACAGTTTGGGTAGGCGATTGGAAAAAACTTGACATCGGTTCGCGATCGAGGCGAATCGGCTGAATTTTCATTTCCCCTATTTTTCTCATTGTTTGGGTCAGGGCAACGTTTAATTGCACTACCATATTTGAGACTCTGACACCCAAGTTATTACCACTTTGGGGTTGAATCATCTTGATCAGAGTCATCAAATTTTTCTGAGTAAATGCTGCATCACTAAAGGGAGTAATCGCCACGAAAGCTGTGGGAAATAGTTGCTCGTCCTGTTCTATTCTAAATGATATGATTGTGCGTCGAGAATTAACTTCGATACTGGGAGGATGGTTCAAAGCAGGGTATTGACGGGCAATTTGGCGGTAGGTAGCTGCAAGGACAAAGTTAGCATCCGGGTCGAGGGGTCGATCGACAATAATTTGAACTGTCGGCGGTGTAGCATTGAAAAACCTTTGAGATTCTTCTGGGGTAAAGCGCTGAATGTGGCTGCGATCGCCGTTAGGACTGAGGTCAACCCAATCGCAGGTAATGTCATCTGCTTTCACATCAAACCTCGACACCGCGTAAATTTTTGCCCCCGTCAGGGCCGCCCCCGTCAAATCGGCGCCCACCCAATCAGCGTGAATCAAATTCGCTTGAGTCAAATCCGCGTGTACCAGAGTAGCGTTCAAGAGATTGACATTGCTCAAATTTGCCCCGTACAAGTTGGCCCCGCTCAATCTCGCTTCATCGAGGTCAGCACCGGTCAGGTTCGCCCCGCTGAGGTCAGCCCACCGGAGATTAGCGCCTCGCAAGTCAGCGCCGCTGAGGTTGGCCTGAGACAGATTAGCTTGTCTGAGTTCGGCATTGCAGAGGTTGACTCCTCGCAAGTCTGCCCTGCTGAGGTCGGCTCTGTGCAAGTTGGCCCGTTCCAAGTTGGCCGCTGTTAGAAAAGCGCCTCTAAGGTGAGCCCCGCTGAGGTCGGCTTGCTCTAGATTGGCTTCTCTGAGGGTTGCTTCTCTCAAATCTGCTTCGCTGAGATTTGCGCCGCTCAAGTTTGCACTGCTGAGGTTGGCTCGAATCAGTTCGGATCTGATCAGTGTAGCTTCGACGAGTTGGGCTTCGCTGAGGTCGGCTCGAATCAAGTTTGCCACGTTGAGGATAGCGCCGCTGAGGTTGGCTTTGTGGAGATTGGCACCGCTGAGTCTGGCAACATTGAGTTTGGCTTTTCTCATGTTGGCGTTTGACAAATTGGTGCCACTCATGTTGGTGAGGCTTAAGATTGCCTCACTGAAATTAGCCCCGCTGAGATCGATCCTGCTGAGATTTGCCTCGCAAAGGAGGATGGCAGTAAAGTCTCTTTCTCCTGCTGCATATTTTGTGATGAGTTCTTCGGCATCCATGCTTTTGAATTTCCCTGATGTGTTAGCTAGAACAAAGCTTTGTTGTGCCAACCTTTAAACTAGAATAAGCATTTTCTGTAACTTGATGCAATATGCTTAAACATCTATATTGTGGAAGCCTTTTATAAAATCCAAAATGCTACTGATATTAGTTTGAGCCAATTTTGCGATCTCGGCTAACTTGCCAGAGGTTGAGTTACTTGGGTCGTATTTTTTAATCAGGCGCTTGCCGAAGGCTGGGTGGTGATATACGCTGAGTCTTTGGTCGCGGGAATTAATTAAGATCATTTGTGTGGGAATTTGAAAGAAATTGATGCTTTCGCCGATTTTTGGAAAAGAACTGGAAATTTTTATTTGGTCTACTTTGCTGATAGCTTGGTTGAGAGCTTTGCTACATAACTGAACGTGTTTAGATTCTTTGACGTTAAGTTTGCCTGCATCGTGGGATTGAATCATTTTCATCAAAGCTATTAGGTTTTTTTGAGTTATGGCAGCGTCGTTAAAAGGAATGATGGCAACGTAAGCGGTGGCAAATAATTTATCGTCGCTGTCCATTTTAAAGGCGAGTACGGTGCGTCTGGAGCTGACTTCGATCGTGGGAGGCTGACTTAAACTCGGGTATTGTTGGGCAATTTGGTAATAAGTTGCAGCTAGTGCAAAATGAGCGCCTTGGTCTAAGGGCGAGTCAATTACAATCCGAACTGTGGGCAAGGTTTCGTGAAAAAATTCGTGGGTTCCTCCTGAGTTCAACCAGTAAATTTGGCTGTGGTCGCCGTTGGGGCTCAGATCGACCCACTTGCAGGTCATGCCTTCGGTTTTGATGCCCAGTCGCGAAACTGCGTGGAGTTTGGCTCCGGTTAAGGTGGCTCCGGTTAAGTCGGCTCCAATCCAGTCGGCGCGGATCAGATAGGCATTTGTCAGGTCGGCGTGCACTAAGCTGGCATTCAGCAAGTTGGCGTGGCAGAGGTCGGCTCGGCTGAGGTCGGCGCCGCTCAATTTGGCTTCGCTGAGGTCGGCCCAGCGGAGATTGCAACCGCTGAGTATTGCCCAGCGCAAATTGACGCCGCTGAGGTCGGCGCCGCTGAGTACGGCTTGAGTTAGGTTGGCTTGTCTCAGTTCTGTGCCTCGCAAGTCGGCGCCGCTGAGGTCGGCTCGGCTGAGGTCGGCTCCTTGCAGGTTGGCTTGTTCGAGGTTGGCTTCTGTCAAGCACGCGCCGCTGAGGTGAGCGCCTCGAAGGTTGGCTTGAGCGAGGTTGGCTCCTCGAAGGGTGGCTTCGGTGAGGGTGGCGCCGCTGAGGTTTGCGCCGCTGAGGTTTGCGCCGCTGAGTTCGGCTCGAATGAGCTCGGCTCTGATCAGTTTGGCTCCTATGAGTATGGCTTTTTTGAGGTCAACTCGCACTAGGTAAGCGACGTTGAGGTCGGCGTCGGTGAGGTCGGCGCCGCCTAGATGGGCGCCACTGAGTCTGGCAATGTTGAGTTTTGCACCTGTGAGGTTGGTTTTGCTGAGGTTGGCTCCGCTCAGGTTTGCTACACTCAGATTCGCACCCTTGAGGTTGGCTCCGCTCAAGTTGACGCCGCTGAGGTTGGCCTCAGTCAGGTTGATTCCGGCAAAGTTTCTTTCTCCGGCGGCATATTTCTTCAGGAGTTCCTCGACTGTCATGGGGGCGGCACCGTATCAAATATCCCCATTTTATTGCTATGAATATCGGTATTGTCGGACTGGGTTTAATTGGTGGCTCGATCGGGCTGGATTTACGATCGCGCGGGTTTAATGTTTTGGGGGTTTCGAGTCGGCAGCAGACTTGCGATCGGGCGCAAGCTCGCGGTGTTGTCAATGAAGCCAGCATAAACCTGTCTCTGATGGCAGCAGCCGATGTGGTTTTTATTTGCACGCCACTGGGGTCGATCGAGCCGATCGTCCGAGACTTAGTTCCGTATCTTTCCCCTGATACCATTGTAACCGATGTCGGTTCCGTAAAAACACCCATAGTGCAGGCTGTGTCTTCTCTGTGGCCGAATTTTGTAGGGGGACACCCGATGGCGGGGACTGCTGAAAGCGGGATTGAGGCGGCGATACCGGATTTGTTTGTGGGCCGGCCTTATGTGGTGACGCCGACTGCCCAAACGCCGGCGCTTGCAGTGGATAAGGTTGAGGAAATTGCCCGGTTGCTGGGTGCTAAAGTTTACCGATGTGAACCGGAAGAGCACGATCGAGCTGTGGCTTGGATTTCTCATTTGCCACTCATGGCGAGCGCGACGCTGGTTGCTGCCTGCGATCTTGAGGCCGATCGGGATATTGTTAATTTAGCCCAACATTTGGCGAGTTCCGGTTTTCGGGATACGAGCCGGGTGGGGGGTGGCAATCCCGATCTGGGAGTGATGGTGGCAAAGTACAATCGAGAGGAATTATTGCGATCGCTCTCTATTTACCGCGACAGTCTCGACGAGTTCATCAGCGATATCGAAGCGGAAAATTGGCAAAGTCTCGAACACAAGCTGAAGCTGACTCAACAAGCGAGACAGAATTACAACTTGTGATCCAAAATTTACAACCCAATTCAACCAGTAATTCACGTTCAGATTGAGGCGCAAATAGTTGGTGTAGTCGCTAAAATGAAGCGAGTGTTAACGTTTAAAGCCTAGGAACCGGGCTTTTGAGAATTAACAATTAAACACAGGTAAGGTGCGCGCCGAACTCCCTACTAATTTCTAATTCTCAGCCCTATTTTCCATGCCCCATGTCTTATGAATGATTCTCAAGCATCACCAAATCCATCAAAACCTGTGCATCCCCTAAAGCGGCTGCTGAAGTACGGGCGTCGCTACCGCCTAAAAGCTTGGCTGGCAAGTATCTGTTCGCTGCTGAATAAATTCTTTGATTTAGCGCCGCCAGCATTAATCGGTATTGCCGTTGACGTGGTGGTGAAACAGCAAGATTCTATCCTCGCTGAGTGGGGCATAAAAGATGTCTTTTGGCAACTGGCAATTATTACTTTTGTGAGTTTGATTGTTTGGACGTTGGAATCTGTTTTTGAATATGCCTATGATTATTTGTGGCGCAATTTGGCTCAGGATATTGAACACGATTTGCGTCTGGAAGCTTACAGCCATTTGCAGGAATTAGAATTAGCTTATTTTGAAGAACGTAGCACGGGCGGTTTGATTTCTATTCTCAACGATGATATCAATCAACTCGAACGTTTTTTGGACGACGGCGCTAATGAGGTAATTCAGGTAATTACAACGGTTGTTGTGATTGGTGCGGCTTTTTTTGCTGCTTCTCCTACTGTTGCTGGGCTGTCAATGCTGCCCATACCTTTTATTATTTGGGGTTCGATCGCCTTTCAAAATCGCCTCGCTCCTTTCTATGCTGATGTGCGGGAAAAGGTGAGTTTTCTGAACGGGCAACTATCTAATAATTTGATGGGAATTACGACTATTAAAAGTTTTACTTCCGAAGATTATGAAATTCAGCGCATCGAAACACAAAGCCAAGCTTACCGCCAAAGCAACCGACGGGCGATCGTACTTTCGGCAGCTTTTATTCCGCTGATTCGGGTTGTGATTTTCTTGGGGTTTATTGCAACACTATTTCTGGGCGGTTTGGAGGTGGTGGCGGGCCGATTGTCTGTGGGAGCTTACAGCGTTTTGGTATTTTTGACCCAGCGGTTGTTGTGGCCGCTGACTCGCCTGGGAAATACTCTGGATCAATACCAGCGCGCTATGGCTTCGACTAATCGGGTGATGAATTTGTTGGATACTCCGATCGCAATTCGCACGGGTGATATTCGGCGACCGGTTAGTTCGATTAAGGGTGAGTTGGAATTTAAAAATGTTACGTTTTCTTATAATCAAAGAAAACCGATTTTGCAGTATTTTTCTTTGAATCTGCCGGCGGGGAAAACTACTGCGATTGTTGGGGCTACTGGTTCCGGCAAAAGTACGCTGGTGAAACTCATATTGAGGCTGTACGAGGTACAGCATGGTAATATTTATCTCGACGGTATAGAATTAAATAGCCTGAATTTAAAAGATTTGCGGAGAGCGATCGGATTGGTGAGTCAAGATGTGTTTTTGTTTCACGGTACGGTGGCAGAAAATATTGCTTACGGCAGTTTTGAGGCAACCAATCGAGAGATAGTAAATGCTGCTAAAATTGCCGAAGCGCACGAGTTTATCGCGCAATTGCCGGACGGTTACAACACTATTGTAGGGGAACGCGGTCAAAAATTGTCGGGGGGGCAACGGCAGCGAATTGCAATTGCGAGGGCTGTTTTGAAGAATCCGCCGATTTTGATCCTTGACGAAGCTACTTCAGCGGTGGATAACGAGACTGAGGCGGCAATTCAGCGATCGCTCGAACGAATTACCAAGAATCGCACTACAATTGCGATCGCCCACCGTCTTTCTACTGTCCGCAATGCCGATTGCATTTTTGTGATGGATGAGGGGATAGTGATAGAATCGGGGCAGCACGAACAACTTGTCGAACAGGACGGAGTTTATGCGTCGCTCTGGCGCGTGCAATCTGGTATTGTAAAACTTCGTTGAGTTTATAAGCAATTATAAACAATAATGGTATCATATCGCTATGAGTGTTGAACAAGAAATACGCACAGCCCAAAGAACGGAAGTCTCAAATGCAGCTAACAGAGAGGCACATCATTAAATCAACGGAACATCGTTTCGTCCAGATTGACGAATTAGCTTTCAAGTCCAAAAACCTCTACAATGCCACCAATTACGTCATTCGTCAGAGTTTTATTTATGGGTGGGGCTATGTCAATTACAACGAAATGAACCGATTGATGAAGTCTCACGAAGCATATAAGGCTTTGCCTGCTAAAGTAAGTCAGCAAATCTTAATGGTGCTAGACAAGAATTGGAAATCGTTTTTTGAAGCCGTTAAAGCTTACAAAGCTGACTCTTCAAGATTCACGGGTCGCCCAAAATTGCCAAAGTACAAAGATAAGACTAAAGGGCGAAACCTTCTCGTTTACACGATTCAAGCAATTAGTAGCAAACAGTTAAAGAAAGGAATTATCAAACTTTCCGGCACTGAGCTTTCAATTAAAACCCAACTCAATCCCACCCAGATTTGTCAAGTTAGACTGGTTCCGCAATGTGATTCCTATGTAATTGAGGTGATTTATGATGAGCCGGAGCCCACCGTCAACAACGCTAATTCTATAGCTAGTATTGATTTAGGACTGGACAATTTAGTAGCGTTAACTTCAAATCAGCCGGGATTTATCCCTTTGTTGATTAACGGGCGACCATTAAAATCGATTAACCAGTTCTACAACAAACGCAAATCCCGATTACAATCCCAATTGAAAGGGAATCGCAAAACTTCACCCCGGATTCAGCGATTAACTCGCTGTCGTAATCAGAAAGTTGATAATTACTTGCATCATGCTAGTCGTGTGATTGTTGACCATTTGGTAGTGAACCAAATGGGAACGCTGGTAATCGGCAAAAATGCACAGTGGAAAACCGATATCAATCTAGGTAAACAAACCAACCAAAATTTTGTCAGTATTCCTCACTCTCGATTAATTGAGATGTTAGAATACAAAGCTCGGCTGGTAGGAATCACAGTAATTGTACAGGAAGAATCCTACACATCCCGATCCAGTTTTTTAGGTTTAGACCCAATTCCTGTTTATGGAAAAACCGAAAAAGAGCCTGTGTTCACTGGTAAACGGATCAAGCGAGGTTTGTACAAAACATCGACGGGTCAGTTAATTAATTCCGATGTGAATGCTTCGTACAACATTCTCAGAAAAGCAATCCCAAATGCGTTTAGCAATGGGATAGGGAGCTGCGTAGTTGGGCCAATGCGGGTCGATCCGCTCAAAGTAAAAGTGAAAGGGGAGGGGCTTAGCGCCTCCCATGTCATGCAATAAATGACTATACTTTTACCAGCTATAAGATAGAAACGCAGCGGTTTTGGGTAATTGGGAATTGGTAATTGGGAATTGGTAATATCATGTCTGGTAGCATCATAAGTATATGGGCGGGGCGGGTTTATGAGATAATTAGTTTGACGGGTAGATTGTTGGTAAAACCCGCCCCTACGGGATCGAAAATTATCCGATCGCGAATCAACCAGGCATGATATAGTTAGTAATTTGAATGCTAACTAATGACAACTGCCAACTGACTGCTGACTGCTGACTGCAAAATATTAGTTTCTACAAACAAGAAGAGAAAATGTTTCTATTTGATAGCCCTCAGTCCAAACCCAACGAAAATAGCTGGAGCCGCAAGTTAGATAAATTTGTGAAAGCTAATCAAAATGAATTGGCTGCTTTGGCTTGGGGGCTATTTCTGGAAAGGGGAGAGGAAAGCGAGGAGATTTTGGCAATTGATATTGCAGAAACTGCGCGTTTTGTGTATTGTAAGAAAGAGGCGGTTGAGGAGTTGAACCGTCAAGTGAGAAGTCATATTCAGGAAGTTGTAGGTGTGTTGAACGCTCACAAGCCTGAGAAGGAAGTGGCGATTTTGGCGATCGGCGAAGGTCAAATCAAGTTAATTCTTTTTGAACCTAAGCCTGAACCTCCTGTTTGTTTTGAGGAAGCTGCAACCGATGTTGATACATTGTTGGCTAAGCTGGAACAGCAGATGGTTGAATGTATGAAATAGCAGTTATATCAAATCCGGTGGCATGAGAATTGATATTACCTACAGTCAGGAGACGACGCTGTGCGGTTTCCCGAAAATAAATCGGGCGATGGTTATATCTCTTATCGAGGAAGATTGATTATGTTGGCGTAGGGAAACGGCAATGTTGTGTCGTCAGTTGCCCTATTGTCGATGGTTATATTCGATCGCACTTAGGAATGAGAATTAAATAACTTCCACAATAACAATTAAAATTGTAAGTTATTTAATTCGCGATCCTTAGAGGGCAATTTTATCCCCCAGTCTGTTTCAATCCCTGGGTGATCTCAACATTGTATCAGCAACAGGCTTTCCGGCCTGTTCCACAAAGAGTAAACCCGGACTTACTATAAATATCAGAATAACCAGCAATCAAAATAACCAGCGGGCGGCGAATCGTCATGCAAAATTTGAGCTTTGTCTAAAGTAGGTACAGCCTCCGCCAATTCTCTACCTACTTTTACCTCAAGCGCCCTGTCTGTTAATGGAAAGGAAAATTGATGGCTATCTTGCAAATATTTTGCCTTAGCAACAATCTCATCTTTCTCCAAAATCTGGCTGTTGCTACCAATCAAAATGCTATTACTTTCCTGGCAAACACACACGCACACCTGAGAAAACACACTTTGAAAAGTCTTGATTTTTTCCGCATAAAACTGATCTCTTTGCAGCATATTTGCTACCACAACTCCCTCGCTTGACAAGTGTTTTTCGCAGATTTGATAAAATTCTTTGGTGGATAGGCGGTGGGGAAAGTAGCCGTTGCCAAAAGCTACGTCTATCATGATGATATCGTATTGAGTATCGGATTTTTGCTGCTCTAAATACTCTCTGCCGTCTTGAATTGTTACAGTTAGCCGATCGTCCAATTTTACCCCAAAGCACTTTGTAGCTGCTTCGATCGCGATCGGGTCTACATCCGCACATTCTATAATAGTTTCCGGCAAATAGTGGTGCAAAACTAAGGGAATTCTGCCGCCGCCAAATCCAGCCATATAGATTCTTTGAGGTTGGCTTTGCCACACTAAACCCAACATCATCGCCTGAGTATATTCAGACACTAGATGTAAAGGATTGTTGAAATCGAAAATAGATTGCAGTAAATCTGTTTGCCGATTTACTTTTTCTACTAAAGATAGCTTAATGTGCGATCGATCTTTTGTGACTGCAACATAGTGAACACCCGACTCTTTGCAAAAAATGATTCCATCCGGCTGTTGTTGCAGCCAAGTAAGCCGCTGCTGAATGGCGGCTAAATTCATAGGTTGCCAATTTTGGGGGCGATCCATCATCTGATTTTAAATTTTATTAGGACTAAGGTAAGCTTGTCAAAATTAGTAAGGTGCGTCAGTTCAAAACTCTCAATTATCACTTGATAACGCAAGTCTGACGCACCCTACAAGTCTTACAGCACATTCCACGTTTATGAATTACAGCCGCTTCTTGCTATCTCCTTACTTCATAAACCTGGAATACGCTGTATTTTTTAATTTCGCGCAGGCGGACGAAACTTGGTGTAGACGCGATTTAAATCGCCGAGTCTTCCAAGATATAACAATAGAAATTAAGTTTATTCAAGCCGCTTGTACGCCACCAATTCCAAACCTGAAATCGAAAGTTCCATTTTTTCCCAATCTTGCTTGTCACCTTCCAACTTTTCAAAGGCTGCTGAGGTAAGCAAAATCTCTCCGCGTTCCGCCAAATCCTCTCCCAGCTTGGATGCCAGATTAAATTCCGATCCGTACATATCCTCTCCTTCCAGCATCAAAACATCCCCACAGCCAATACCAATGCAGAGGTAAATGTCCATCTCCGGCGGCAGTGTCGTGTTGACAGCCGCCGTTTGTTTCAAAGAGTCGATCGCAGCTTCCACCGCTGATTTGACATCGGAAAAAACTGCAAAAATATTGTCTGCTTCCTCCTTAACTACAGTGCCACCGTATTCGGAAATTATCGGTTTGACAATTCCGTGCATCCGGTGAATCATTGCCAAAAAATGAATGATTCCGTAGCGGACTGTCGTGCGCGAAAATCCCGACATATCCATTACTAAAATTGCGTAATTTTTGCGGAAAGTTGAATTTATTTTTTCATCAATTTCCGTCATTCTTTCGGGATGTTCGTTTCTTTCTTGCAGCAGCTTTTCTAAGTTAGCGCGGTTATTTGTTTTCATTTTTGTTTAATTAAATTCCCAATCGCGACACTGTTCTGGAGGGCGACCAGCAGGATGAATCGCACAATTGATGCCATCCTTACCGTAATAATAATCGCAGACTTTGCAAGGTTTAGTTTGCTCTAATTTTTTCATCAAAGTTGCCCGGATTGTCTGGACTCGGTTGCGATACTTGTTTGCATTCGAGTGACTCGGTTCAATTGCCAAAGCTTGCTCGAAAGCTGCTAAGCTGGAATCGTACAATTTAATAATTTGGGAACTGTATTTTGTCCAAGCATCGGCATGGCTTTGATAGAGTTCGACTGTACTTAAGTTTAAAATTCCGTATTCTGTCCAAGCGTCGGCTGAAGCTCGATCGAACTTAATATTGGCATTGAGCAAAACTTTTTTGATCGTTGCCAAAAGTTCCCTAGGCTGCCAAGGTTTGCTAACATAAGCCTCGGCGCGATCGCCCTGGAACCTCGCAAATAAAGCTAACTGCTGTCCCTTCCCTGTTAAAAATACCACCGGTATGTTCCTCGTTTCGGGATTAGCTTTAATTAAACGACAAACCCCGTAGCCGTCCAGACGGGGCATTATGACATCTAATAATACTAAATCGGGGCAATTTTTCTCAATTTTATCCAGCGCTTCCACACCGTCAGATGCCTGAATTACATTCAATCCGCTGCATCTCAACTGATGTGAAATGCACTCGCGCTGGCTGCGGGAATCTTCCACCACTAAAACTGTACTCATCACTCCCCACTTGGTTTTTGAGGTAAACTTGTTCGCTGCTTCGAGTTGTCCTTGCTGAAATCAGTTTACCCGCATTGGATGAATTTGCTATCACTGGCTATCTAAATTTACTCAAATTGCAACAAATCTTAAAATCGGGAGCCAAGGTGATACTTATCAGAAAATGCTAGTTGCTAATACGCGGATAATTGTTGAAAGTTTGGGCGGCAAATATTCGGCTTTTAAGCCTTAATAACGGCAAATCGTACTGATGTCGGACGAAAACCTTGTTGAATTGCAACAGATAATCGGCTATTGTATACGTTAAAGTTCTTAAGGACGACAAATGAATCGATTGCTCCTCACTTTACTTGTAAGTCCGACGCTGTTTGGATCTGTGATGTCTTTGAGCGCGATCGCCAATCCCGCTCTAATTGGCGAAATACCAGCCCAATCGGCTGATTCGCCTCAATGCGTGCGATCGCCCCACACTCAGCGCCTGAGTTGCGTGCGGCTTTCTGGCAAGTCTGCTGCTGCTAATTCTAAAGTAAGAATCAGTTGGCAGCGCCCGGGTGAAGAACGGGTGGCGATGCTGGATTTTTCGGAAGCAGAAAGCGATGAGGCGGTGGCGCTGTTTGGCTGCGACTGTCAGATGTGTATCAACTCGCTGCGACAGTTGCGCGGTTTGCCACCTCTGGATCTAGCTTCTTGATGGCGATCCGACAGCATTGGGAGTCAGGCTCAAAAACCAGGTTTCCGATCGCTGCGGGCTTTGGAATGCCTTTAGCTTTCTCACTTTTAGAGAAACCAAAGCCAGCAAATTTATCGATCGCCCCAAAAAACATCCTAACAGCAAAGCAGCCAAAATATAAGGTGCAGCAACCTGCAAATCCGACCAACCGCGACCGTTCAAACTACCGATTAACCAATTCAAAGCAGCTTGCAAGCGGCTGTCTTCAGCTAACAGCAACAGTGTAGTTTGTATTGCCCCAAAAAGAGAACTCACAGCCACACCAGCTAAAACCAAACGTTCCACAGAAATTCCCGTTTTAGTTTTTCCTAAAAAGTATACCAGCATCGAAGTTAAAATAGCACCTATCCAAGCCGCCAAAGGCACCCAACTTTGAAATATTCCCAAAGTCAGCATGGTAATCGCAACCAACCCTGCACCCGCCGAAATTCCTAATACAAAAGGATCTGCTAAACCGTTGCGGAGTAACCCTTGCAGCAAAGCCCCCGACATTCCTAAAGCCGCACCAACCGTCAGCGCTGCCGCAACTCTGGGCAAACGCAATTCCCATAAAATAGTTTGATGGACAGCATCACCTCGGTGCAGAAATGCTTGCCACAATTGATCGGCACTCATGGGTACCGCACCAAAAGAAAGCGAAAGGGCGAGGGTTAATAGCAAACCCAATCCTAAGAATACAACTGCCTAAAAACTCGATATTTTAGCCAGATTTTTTTCACAATATATTATACCGCTTTGCTTTTAGATAAATAACATTTTTACATAGTTATTTCTGCGCGATCGCCCAAACTCCTAAGAAACAATCCGGCTAGTTACTAAATACCATCTATTCTCCTGTTTGTGGATAGATCGCGCTCGTTAACTACAGTAACCTCTTCAGATTAACGCTCGATCGGAGATATTGCACCGATCTGTAATTGTAGAGCTTGCGCGCCAACCGCATTTTCACGTATAATGAGAATGATTATCAAATAAAATGCGCGCGATCGGCTCGATCGCCCGTATCTTAGCAGAGGCGATCGCACCGGGCTGTCAGCGATGAGGTGCGATCGGCTTTGCAAATTAACAGCAAGGTCTCTACAATTAACCAACGAATAACAATGACTAATCTCACCGTACAAACCCCAGATTTAATTGCCGATCTTCCCAAAAGAGGGATGCCAGTAACTATAATTACCGGATTTCTCGGCAGTGGAAAAACCACTTTGCTCAATCAAATACTCAAAAATCGCCAAGACTTAAAAGTTGCGGTTTTAGTTAACGAATTTGGCGATATAAACATCGATTCGCAGCTTCTACTTTCTACAGACGATGACATGGTAGAACTTAGCAACGGTTGCATATGTTGCACTATTAACGAAGGCTTAGTCGATGCAGTTTACCGAGTTTTAGAAAGAGAAGAACGCATCGACTGCATGGTGATTGAAACCACCGGAGTGGCCGACCCGCTGCCGATTATCCTGACATTTGTCGGCACCGAATTGCGGGATTTAACTAATCTAGATTCTGTACTTACCGTAGTCGATAGCGAAACCTTCACTCCCGATCATTTTGACAGCGAAGCAGCTTTTAAACAAGTGGCATTTGCAGATATTGTGCTGCTAAACAAAACCGATCTCGCTCCTCCAGAAAAAGTAGAAGAGTTAGAATCTTACATTCGCACAGTTAAGGAAGGAGCGAGAATTTTACACTCTCGATATGGTGAAGTTCCTCTACCCTTAATTTTGGGTGTGGGTTTAACGCAAGCAGATATTTTCAACAGTCTTGAAATTGAGGAAAAACACGAACACCATCACGAACACCATCACGAACACCACCATCACGGACATCAATCTCATCACTTAGATAACGACGGATTTATTTCACTATCATTTGAGAGCGATCGACCTTTTGATGTCCGCAAATTTCAAGAATTTCTCACGGAAAAAATGCCCTTCGATGTATTTCGGGCAAAAGGAATTCTCTGGTTTAACGACAGTCCGATGAGACACATATTTCAACTCAGCGGCCCCAGATACGAACTAGATGCTTCGGAATGGTTTACCGCACCTAAGAATCAACTCGTAGTCATCGGCCGCAACTTAGATATCGCTCAAATTCGAGAACACCTGAACAGTTGTTTAGTTTAAGATCGTGTCTTAAAAACCCATGAGGACACGGCATTGCCGTGTCCCTACTATCTCATGCGTAAGTCCTAATCTCAAATCTAAAATCTCAAATCGATCGCCCTTCCTGCTACAATCGAAGGTATAATATTAACGAAGTAAACCGCTACGAGTGAATCATGTCTGCAAACACCGCGCTACCTGCTGCTTTAGCTAAAATCGTTCAGCGCTTTCAGCGACATTCCGATCCGAAACAACGCTACGAACAACTGCTGTGGTATGCCAAGCGACTCCCAGCATTTCCCGAAAGCGATAAACTGCCGGAAAACAAAGTTTCTGGCTGCGTGTCGCAAGTTTATATTACCGCAAATTTGGCAGACGGAAAAGTTCTGTATCAAGGCGATTCAGACGCTCAGTTAGTCAAAGGATTAGTTGGCTTGCTGGTGGAAGGTTTGAGCGGATTAACGCCTGCTGAAATTGTCACCATTACCCCAGATTTTATTCAAGACACGGGATTGAATGTGAGTCTGACACCTTCCCGCGCTAACGGATTTTACAACATTTTTCAAATGATGAAAAATAAGGCACTTGCTTGTGAATTAAGCAAGCAAGCCGAAGCAAATTAAAAGAATAAACAGCCATGACTCAAACTACAAATTTAACAAAATCAAATTCTGGCAACTATTCCGCCGCAGTTCAAGAATATCTCTGGAATTGGAAAGAAACGCAAATCAAAGTTATTTACGAAACCAGAGGGCAGGGAAATCCTGTATTGTTGCTGCCGGCTTTCAGTACGGTTTCGACGCGAGAAGAAATGCGTCCTTTAGCAGAATTGTTAGCTTCTAACTTTCAAGTTATGAGTTTAGATTGGCCGGGCTTTGGCGAATCTGATCGCCCGCGAACCGACTATCAACCGCAATTATATCATCAATTTCTCAAGGATTTTGTTGAGTCAATTTTTAATAGTCCTGTGGCTGTAGTTGCGGCAGGTCACGCTGCGGGTTATGTGATGCAATTAGCGCAATCACAGCCCAATGTTTGGTCAAAGATTGTCTTAGCAGCGCCGACTTGGCGCGGGCCTTTGCCGACGATGAGCAAACAGCAAAGCGGGTGGCATGGAATCGTGAGAGAATTAGTACGATCGCCCTTACTGGGACAATTCCTATACAAACTCAACACTGCGCCGTCATTCCTGAGTTTTATGTACCGCCGCCACGTCTACGCCGATGCAGCTAAAGTCACGCCGGATTTCATCCAAAGCAAATGGCAAGTGACGCAAAAACCCGGTGCTCGATACGGTTCCGCTGCCTTTGTGACTGGTGGTTTAGATCCGGCTAAAGTGCGATCGGAATTTACAGATAAATTTCAACACTTAGCAGTGCCGGTGATGATTGTAATTGCTGAAAATGCGCCGCCCAAATCCAAGGCTGAAATGGAAGCATTAACGGAATTACCGGGTGTTGAATCGCGAGTTATTCCCGGTTCTTTGGGTATGCACGAAGAGAATGCTGAAGCTTTGGCAAATGTGGTTAAATCTTTTATTTGAGAGGATTAAGAGGGGATGAACCGCAGAGGGCGCAGAGAACGCAGAGGGGAGGAATGCAAGCTGTTTTTTTAACGTTTGTTTGGATGGTTTGCTATTGGTTTTGTCTGCCAGTTTATGCTGTCGCAGATCCGCCGATAATCAATTTGCCACAGAGTACGATCGAAAGTGCGATCGACTTTCACATTCATTCTTCTCCTGATGTGATTCCCCGCAGGTTGGATGATTTTGAAGTAGCGAAATTAGCTGCTAGGGCGAAGATGAAAGCTGTGGTATTGAAAAATCATTATGCCAGCACAGCAGCGCGGGCAGTTCTGGTTAATAAAATAGTACCAGAAATCCAAGTTTTCGGAGGAATTGTTCTCAATCATTCGGTAGGCGGCATTAATCCCGACGCTGTTGACGCAATGCACCGCATCGGTGGCAAATACGGTAAAGTAGTGTGGCTGCCAACGGTTGATGCTGAGCATCACTTGCAGGTTTTTCACAAGCCGGGAATGGGGATTAAAGTTGCGGAAAATGGCAAGGTTTTACCGGAAACAGCAGCGGTGTTGAAGATTGTAGCTAAAGAGAATTTGGTATTGGAAACTGGTCATATTTCCTCAGAAGAAGTGATGGCAGTTGTAGCTGAAGCCAACCTGCTCAATATTAAAAACATCCTGATTACCCACGCAATGGCGGATGTACCCGGTTTGTCCCTAAAAAATCTGCAAACAGCCGCCGCAGCCGGAGCTTTCTTAGAACTCGCATTTGTGAACGATTTGATGGGAGAAAATGCCGCTGATGAGGGTCACAAAAACTGGCATCAAGTTTCTATTAGTAAAATGGCAGCAGCGATTAAACTAATCGGAGCCGAGCATTTTGTTATGAGTACAGATTTGGGAAGAAAACCCGATCCTTTACCTGCTGAAGGCTACAAGTTATTTGTGAAAAAATTGATTGCTGAAGGCATTTCTCAGCCTGAAATTAATTTAATGATGAAGGAAAACCCCGCTCGATTGTTAGGAATTTAGGAGTAAATATGATGTCCGATTGCTGAGGGCTTCTGTCCTATCTTTGATTTATACTCAAGTAGGCTCTACTTCCGGTTCTGGAGATTCTGGCTCGTCCGCTGGGGAGTTGGTTTGCAATTCTGATAGCTGCGAATTTAGCTGCAAACGTTCTTGATAGACGGTTTCTAAATGATTTTCTAATGCCCCTACTTGAGATTGCAGTTGATTTTGAGCCTGATTAGCTGTAGCGATTTGACTTTGAAATTCCGAGAGTTGAGAGTAAAGATACGATCGCTCTCTGTTAGCTGTCTCTAACTGGGATTGCAGTTGCGATCGCTCTGCTTCGACTAATTGCAGTTGATCTTGCAAACCAGATAGTTGAGACTGAAGTTGCTCGCGCTCTTGAATCGAGCGATCGAACTTAATTTGAGTTTCCGACAACTGGTACTGTACCTGCAATCTGCTTTGGCTAGCCGTTTCCAACTGACTCTCAAATTCCGACAGCAGAGCATGAAATTGAGAACGTTCTGCATCAACCGCCTCTAACTCTGCTTGCATTTCCAGCAATTGAGCGTTAAGTTGCGATCGCTCCTGATCCGCAACTTCTAACTGCTCTTGAAGTTCTGCCACTTCTGCTAACTGGGACTCAGCTTGTTGAGCATTTTCTAGCTGAAACTGCAAATCAGCAATCAGAGTATCAATTTGCGATCGATCCTGGGCAATTCCTGCCAAAAATTCTTCCATTTCCGACACTTGATTATTTAACACTTCTTGCTCGCGAGTCACAGTTTCCAACCGACTTTGCAACTGAGACAATTCAGCATTTAGCTGATTTTCATTCTGCACCTTTTGCCGCAATTCCGAAGTTCGGGCATCCAACTGAGCAGCCAAATTCGATATCGCCTCCTGCGAACCCTGCATCCGTACCAAATTGCGTGAATTTCGCTTATTCAAAACTAGCCAGCAGACTAATGCCCCGCCTCCAAATCCTATGAATAAAAGTAATGCTTCCATTTGTGGTATCTAACTGATATAAATTGAGGGATTTTGATTATGACCAAAAAAGGGACATCCACAAATCGCGATCTTACTCAAAGCTATCACAACTTGCCAGCCTGTGTTGACTTTGCTCAACAATTTATATTTCTTTACAAATCCCTTTTGTTTACAGGTAAGGTGCAGCCCACCCTGCAAGTCCGATTAATGCAGCAAATCCACAATATGAGGAATAATTTCGATATGCTGAGTCAACAAATAATCCAACCTATCCGCCAATAAACTAAAAATTAAATCGTTATAACTCATCCCGTATTCCGCCAAACCTAAAGCTACCAAACTCGTCACATTTTCCCCTGGATGTTTCAGATCCGGTTTGGGATTTGCTTCCAAAACATAAAGCGTTCCATCAGCATCACTGCGGACATCAATCCGCACCAAACTGTTCAAACTAAACTCCCAATAAATTTTTCGAGCTAACTCAATTAACTCTCGTTTGAGTTCAGGTTCCTCACCGCCCATCAACCGTCCTCGATCTGCCGTAATCGCTTTTTTGTCCATAGAAGTAAAGATAAGTTCGTCAGGCTCAAGCACGCGCTCCACCGTCGAAAAAGCAAAAGGTTTTGTATCTTTACCAAAACCGCCTTTAGCATATTTAACATAGCCACAAACCGCCACACAAAATTCTCGTCCCGGCAAATACTTTTCAATTAAAGCAGTATTGTGAGTAGCTCGGTGAACTTCCGAAACCGCCTCAGACAAACCCTCAATTTTGTCTACAAAATGAACGTGCAGCGAAGCGCGACCGGATACTGGTTTAACAACAAAAGGCCCTTGATAGTCACCAAAAGCAATGGCAAAACGCTGATGCAAATTAGGCTGCAAAATCCCTTGAGAAGGATGCCACGTCATAAAAGGAGCGGTTTTAATTCCGACTGATTGCAGTTCCCGTTTAAAAGCGTGTTTGTTATCTAAAGTTGAACTATTTAAAGGATTGTGACCGACATAAGGCATTCCCAACATTTCCAACAATGCGGGAGTGTGACAAACAGGATTGTATCCCTGGACTCCGCCAGTATTCAGCCACACTAAATGGATATTTTTTTGTTTTAGTTGTTCCGGTAAGTTCATGTCGTCAGGCAGGACAAAGACTTGCTGAAAGCCAATTTCTGCTAATGCTGTAGCAATCTCGCGAGCGACGACTTCGTAACTCTTCCAAGCGCGGGGATTGTGAGTTTTGTAAATCACTGATCCGGGGCGATCGCAGTCCCCGCCGAACACCACAGCAATCCGCAATTTAGCAAACAGCACCTCCAAATATTGAGGCAGCAAACTAAAGTCATAATGCCAGCGATTCAGGCTAATTGATGTTGCAACCATTTAAGTTTATTTCCTGTGTGTTTTATTTTTTATCTGCCGAACTGCTAGATTTTGCCAAATATATTCCCGCCAAAACTACGGAGAATGCAAACCAATTAAACAAGCTCAAACTTTCCGCAAACAGCACCCCGGCAATAATCGCAGTAATCACGGGTTCTAGCAGCAGAAAAAGAGCGACAAATCCCGACGACAAACGACCGAGACTGTGGATGAGCAGTCCCTGGCCGAAAGCTTGACAAATCACCGCCAAACCAATTACAGCCAGCCATCCCTGCCAAGAATAAGGGAAAACTCGATCGCCCGCCAGCAGAACCAGTGGCAAAACCAAGAGACTACCAATAAAACAGCGCCACATCAATATAGTTGTCGCCGGAAACTTCGTTCGCAAATGTTCTGAAAGTAGCAGATTTCCTCCATAAAACATCGCCGATAAAAGAGCAGCAATGTCGCCGACTAGATTGTCTCCCGCCGTTTGCAAATCGTCCATTCCGATCGCAATTGCGCCAGACAAAGCCACCGCCAGTCCCAACAAAAACCTGTTGTCAAAGCGCCGCCCCAACAGCAGCCATCCCCCCAAAGTAGTAAATAAAGGAGTTAAGTTTCGCAGTACAGTAGAATTAGCGACATTAGTCTGAGTCAGTGACCAGGCCCAGAAACCCAAAGAAGCAGAAGAAACCACGCCTACGGCTGTTAACAGCATCACATCCTGCAGAGTGTAGCTCGATCGCTCTTCAACTTTGGCCCCAGATATTCGGCGGCGTGCAGCATCAGCACCATTCCATACTCCAAATACCACAGTTGCTATCCACAAACGGTTAAAAACAGTAGCATTCGGGCTGATTTCCCGTTCGCTAAACCTAATAAAAATCGCCGCCAGCGACACCGCTAGCAGCGCCGCAGACAGCGAAACGATCGCCCAAATTTTGCCTTGACTGTCAGCTAATTCACCGTTTTTTAAACTGTCTGGCTTTCCCGAAACTAGAGTTTTGTCTTCAGTTGTTAAGGCAGAGTTTAACTCGGTTTTTTCCAAAATATTGCGCTGAAGTTCAATATTTGGTTCTGGCAATTCCAGTTTTTTTGACATTATTAAAAGTTCCAATGAAGGCAAAAAACAGAAAGCAGAAGGTATAATTATAAATTATACAAATCCTCAAAACTCATGCAACAGTATCGCTCCGGGTGCGTCGCCACCCTTAAATATTAAATAATATCCACAATCTTTGAGCGACGCACCGGTGCATACAGTCTTTCAGTAAACAAACCCACACTCATCATTGTTGCTTTCTGGAGGCGAGAATTGATAGTTAACAGCAGCTTAGGTTGAAGGTTTAACAGAAAGCCTTGTCAAAGCCTCCTTTAGCGCCGGCGGCAATTGCCGGATAATCTTGTTCTTGTCGCGATCGACACCCACCAAAGTTACCTGTGCTGTCACATATAACTCCTGAGTCTCAGCCGATCGAATTTGGTAATCCCAAAGCAGCCGCACACCCTCGCTAGCAGCCATCCGCGTTCTGACAGCCACAGATTGACCCATTTGTACAGCCCGGTGGTAGCGCAGCGAAAGTTCCACCACAGGCAATTCCAAACCCTGCGCCACCCAGTCTGCATACTCGATGCCAAGAGAGCGCAAACTTTCCACCCTAGCTTCCTCCATCCAAGCCAGATAAGTCCCGTGCCAAACCACACCGCTGTAGTCAGTATGGTGAGGGTACACTCGCACCAAATATTCAAACCAGCCCTCAGAGTCCATCCCGCGGCGATTTTGAATAGCACCAGCCGGTGCGAGTTCTGGTTGAGTTCGATCGTTCTTTAACACGTTACAAATCGTTCCAAAACGCTACATTTCTACAAATCATAAGACAAACTTCAGGCCTATGCTTAACATTAATGAACTAGAGTACCAACGGCCTAGTTTAACGTCGCACAAGAAAACTCAACTGTTTTAACCGCCAAAACCATGATAGAAAAAATTTTAGTAGCCGTCGCCGGTCGCGGCTTGTGCGAAGAGATGTTTAATATGTTGATGGACATCCCTTCCTTGCAACAAACCTCTGTCACCGTCTTGCACGTCGTGCCCCCGCAAGTAACCTCCGATGGCATGGCCGAGAAATTGGAAGAAGGAGGCAAGATTTTAGCACAAGCAGTCCAGTCTTTGAAAATAGATCCCAGCAAAGTCAACCCCCGGCTCAAACAGGGAGATCCGAAAACCACAGTTTGCCAAGTCGCAGAAGAAGAACAATCCGACTTAGTAATTATGGGTTCCCGCGGACTCGGACGGCTGCAATCGATTTTGGAAAACTCAGTCAGCCAGTACGTTTTCCAGCTAACATCCAGACCGATGTTGTTAGTAAAAGACGACATCTACGTCAAAAAAATTAAGCGCGTCATGGTGGCGGTAGACAAATCAGAAGCTGCCAAACAGTCATTAGAGCTGGCGCTATCTTTGGTCAAAGAAGTCAGTGGCGGAGAGATAATTTTAGTACACGTCACCAAAGATTTGACGGGAAAATCCAGCACAGATTTAACAACAAGTGCTGAAAAAGACGCTGTATTGGCCCCAGCAGTAGCACTAACCAAACAAATGGGAGTTAGCTACCGCTGCGTGAGTGCTACAGGCAAGCCAGGGGAAGAAATTTGTCGGATTGCAGACGAAATGAATGCCGACTTGTTGGTAATCGGTTCCCCGGATCGGCGACCCAGCGTTGCCAAAAACTTTGTGGATATCGATCGACTCCTAGGAAATTCGCTATCAGACTACGTGCGAGTTTATGCCAACTGTCCCGTCTTGCTAGCCCGCACAGTCGGCTAGAATCTCATCGTTAACACTTAGGATCGCGAATTAAATAATTTACACTCTTGAAAGTGCGGAGTAGGGGTTGGGCTTATAGCCCGCCCTTTCTGGACGGGCGGGACGCCCATCTCACAAAAACCATCACGCATTGTAAGTTATTTAATTCTCATTCCTTAGCAGCTAACACTCAACAGTTAATAAAAAAAGCGCCTCAGCAAAAAGCTGTTGGCGCTTTTTTTTTGCAAGCAGCTTGCGCCTGACAGAAATAACAGCAGTTGCTAATCTTTTCTACCTTGACGGCTAGCTGTTTGAATGTACAGAATGATTAGAAAAACACTGGGAACCAATACAAACAGAATGGTTGCCACAAACCCTAAATCGTTAACTTCCATGAAGACGCTCGCCTCTATCGGAAAATAGAAAAACACACACAACTAGGATATCACTCAAAGGCAAAAGGCAAACTCGAAGACAGAAGAAGAGCTGACGGACAAGCGTCGAAACCCGCTTTCTGCCTGGATGCCTCCCTACCCAATCTCTTATTTGTCCTAGAAACCAAGTTTCTTTTCCTAGGCGAGCAAAAGGCGTGATTATACAGTGAAATAGGAAAAAAAACACAATTTTTGCATTCTGCATTTTTCTTTCTGTTAATCAACCTTCTGCCTTCTGAGAGTCACGGTTTAGTCTTGACGCTCACCGGGCCATTGACCATAGCTTGACAAGCCAACCGATAGTTTTCGGGCTTTTTCTTGAGCTTGCGGTTCTCAAAGTCAGTGCGGGGCGACAGATTTTCACTGCCCTCGACAATTTCCACAATGCAGGTGCCGCATTGACCGTAGCCCCCGCAATTCATCATCTTTCCCGAAAATGTGTACAAATCGATGCGGTTTTCTAGAGCTTTGAGCCTCAAATTGGCTCCGTCTGCTGCGATGACTTCCTGATTTTCCTTCACAAACTTGATATTGGCCATTGCCGATTCCTTAACGCAGTTGACATGGAACTCTATTACAAAATATTAACTAATGTGTCGGACGTTTAATACCCCGATGTCTAATTGTTCTGGTAATTAAAGCTCGCCCCAACTCAATCTCAAGGAGCATCCGAGAGGTTATTAGTCGGAAGATTGCTCACAGCCCGCTGGAGAGACGAAAGCCCCAGGTTGTAGGTGACAATTGCCGACAATCGGTTTCTCTCAGCCCTAGTCAAATCAGTTTCCGCCTGAATCACATCCGTCTGAGTACCTACACCAGCTTGAAACCGCAGTCTCGCCAGACGCAGAGCTTCCCTTGACTGCAAAACCCCCGCCTCAGAAGTTTCGATATTCTCAAAACTCGACTCTAAGCCAAAATAAGCTTGTTCTACTTCCCGGCGCACCTGATTGCGGAGTTGGTCAAATCGACTTTCGGCGATCGCAATATCAGCATCCCGCTGTTTCACCCTCGCGTTCGCGGCGCCCCCATCGAAGATACTCCAAGTCAGATTCGCCCGGATCGAATAACCATCGGCCCAGCCGCGAGAAGTATACGGATCGGGGTTATCAGGGTCTAGTCCCAGCACGTTGTAACCACCCCCAACACTCAGTTGAGGCAAACGCCCCGCCTGAATCGATCGCCTCTGCTGCTTGCTGATATCCCTCTGCACCAACTGCTGTTCCAACTCGGGGCGATTCTTAAAAGCCTGCACAATACTCTCTTCCAAAGACAGCCTCCAAGAGCCCGCTTGCTCTACCGGATCTGCCGCCGTCAAGTTCGCCGACTGGCTGACATTCAAAATCTCAGCCAGACGCCGCTGGGCAACTCGCTGATCGCGACGGGCAACTGACAGTTGTTGCACTTCGTTAGCCAAATTTGCTTGAGCCTGCAACACAGCAAACCGGGTTCCCACCCCTGCCCGTTCCAGGGCTTCGGCATCCCGCAAACTTTGCTGGGCATTTCTCACCGAAGCTTGGCGGATGGCAACTTGTCCGTCCGCGTTTTGCAAGGTGTAGTAAGCCTCAGCAGTGTCGAAGCGGAGTTCCTCGGCTTGGCGTTCCACATCCAGTTCCCGAAGGCGCAACTGTTCCTCGGCCGCGCGGATGTTAGCCCGCCGTCTTCCGAACAAATCGATGTCATAGCTCAACTGCAAAGTGCTGTTGAGACTGTTGCTGCCGAAATTTGTGCCGGCTTGCTCGGCGGGTTGCCCGGTTCGGTTAGCCAGAGCGTTGAGGCGGCGTTGCCCAGCCCGGATTCCGAGTTCTCCGCCGGCAGTCACAGAGCGGCTGGCGTCCATTTGAAAATTCAGGTCTGGATAAAGAGCAGCTTGCTGTTCGCGCAAAGCTGCTCTGCTTTGTTCCACTTGCTGTCCGGCGATTTGCAAAACTTGGCTGTTGCGGCGCGCGAGGTCGATCGCCTGCTGCAAGGTAATTGACTCAGTTTGCTCGATCCTGACATCCTCCGGGTTTGTCGGAAACTGCAGGGGATTCGGGTTGGGTTCCAGGGAAGCCGGAGGCTTGGTGTCTAAAATACCCCTCGGAGGGACAGGGGGGAAACTTTCGTTCGGAGTGCCCCGGAGGATGGGTACCGGGGAACTGGGCACAGGAACATTGTTGGGAGGGTTCGGGGAAGGCTGCTGAGTCTGTGTCGGTTCCAAGCCTCTAAGAGGCGTTGCACCGGCCTGAGACAGAGTTGATGGGGAAGCCGGAGCAGCCTGTTGAGGCTTTGATGCTTGCTCGGTTCCAGTTTGAGGGTTAAGGGCGATCGACTGTTCGGCCTGTGACGCTGATTCTGCAGCTGTGTTCGAGGTCGATCGAACCTTCTGCCCTAATTCGAGCTGATTGAAGCGGGCCAAACTGTCCTGAGATTGAGTCGGAGACTGTGCTGAAGCACTCTGTGGGGCGTTGCCCAAAGTAATTGCAGCGCCCACTCCGACTACGATGATTTGACGAAAAACACGCATAATTTTTTAATTACTCTGCAATCCTAGAGACAATTTTAGAGCAAGATTGAGGTCTCAAATTTCTAGTCTGTAGCCTGAACTCGCCAGTTACAAGTCAGAATTACCCTACTCATCTTAACTTTTGAATGTTCGATTCAAAATTTACAATTCAACCTCAGCAGTTGCCAGACCGATCGCCGCCGAGATTAGTTCCTCTACTCCGCTCACCGGCAAAATCCGGGTTTTCAGCGAGCTGGCGAGCTCTTCTACGGTCATGTCGTCTAGAAAACGCGGTTCCCCCTGTTTTAGCATCACCGACGGCAGCAGGATGCCATCTCCCAAGTCTCGCCCCTGCAAAGCTTCGAGCAAATCTTGCCCGGTGAGCAAACCCGTAACGGTGATACTTTGTCCCCAGTAGTTGCTGCACAGTGCGGCCATGTTGACGGACAAGCCGGGAATTTGGTTTAGTTGTTGTACGATCGGCTCAAAAGCTTTTTCTACAGCATTCCCCACCACCCAAACTAACTTGCGCGCAGGCTCGACTGGCATCGGTTGCAGCTTTTCAAAAGCCGTTTCAAACTGCTGGATAAACTGGCGAATCGAACCCACACCATTACCAATTTGCGGATAATCTTCGTAATCAGCAGCCGACGGCAAATCTAAACCAGCGATTAAAAACCACTCGTCAGCCAGCCAAATACAGCGCGATTTTGCATTCTGCTTTTTCGCTTTTCCGCCGCCTTTTCCTGTACTCAAAAGCCCTTGAATTTTCTGCACTTGCTCGATTACTTCTCGCGCTTTTTGGGCAGTTACTGCGATTAGTTCATCTTCGGCAGGGCGAAAGCGAGTTAAACCCACCGGCACTACAGCCACCGATGCTACAGCGGGAATACTTCCAGTATGAAACTTTGCCAAATCTAACAAGGTGCGTTCTAAATGTTCGCCATCATTAATACCAGGACAAACAACTACTTGAGCGTGAATTTGCAAGCGGCGTTCTTGAAACCATTTGATTTGTTCGAGAATCTGACCGGCGCGGAGATTTTTCAACAGTCTAATTCGCACTTCCGGTTCCGTAGCGTGCACGGAAACATAAAGAGGAGAAAGCCGCATTTGTTCAATTCTGTCCCACTCTTTTTGAGTCAGATTTGTGAGAGTGAGATAGCTACCGTAAAGGAAACTAAGGCGGTAGTCATCATCTTTGAGATACAAAGTTTCCCGCTTTCCCGGAGGCTGTTGGTCAATAAAGCAAAAAGGGCAGCGATTATTGCACTGAATTAGTCCATCGAAGAGGGCGCTTTCAAACTCCAATCCCAAATCTTCATCATACTCTTTTTCTATTTCTAATTTGTGGGTTTTGCCTTTAGTGTCTAATACTTCTAATTCGAGAAATTCATCCGCGCACAGGAATTGATAGTCAATCAAGTCGCGGGGTTTTTGACCGTTGACGGCGACGATTGAGTCTCCGGGTTCAAATCCCATTTCGGCGCAGATGCTGTCGGGGATAACTTTGGTGATTAGGGCGGGCCGGATTGATAAGTCGCTCATAAGTTCGCGATGATTTTTTTAGATTGAATAAATTATTCTTTTTGACATTTTTTGTATATTAGATGTAAATCTAATTCTCATAAGAGCGGCTATTTTTCAACTTTTTTTCGCAGCATCTAGCGCAGTGATTTGTCAAAATTTATATTTTTTTAGCGTCTTTTTTTGATTGTCTTTTGATTGTCACTGTACCACTGTCTACAGATCGATCGCCACAATTTGACCTTTGTTACTTGGATCAACTTGCGATCGCACAGTACGATCGCATATCTCATCGCTCAGTCGTGCCAACTCTTGCTTACTATAACGGGGTTTCAGAGTAGTCATCGCAGTTGCTTGTGGAACTAGACCTAATTATACACTTTTAACTTGCAATAAGGATGGTGATCGGGAGTTGGGAGCGATCGCACCTACTCTAATTCTGTCCTTGTTTGCTGCTAGCTTATAGGACAGGAGCGATTTGAGTCACTCCTACCCAGTTTATTCCACCTATTAAATATTTTGCACTGCCCCCCCTGCGATCGCCGTTAAAATGGCCACGCCAAAAGCTAGCCGATACAACACAAATATCCACGTCTTTTGAGTTTGCAGGAACTTCATTAGCCACGCGATCGACAAATAAGAAAACACAAATGATGAAATCGTTCCCACTATCAAAGCTGCAACTCCCGCATCGCTGATTCCTTGTCCCAAATCACCCCTTAATTCCACTAATCCAGCCAGAGTAATTGCCGGAATTCCCAATAAAAAAGAAAACCGCGCGGCGGCGGGTCTTTCCAATCCCATGAACAATCCTGCTGTTAGAGTGGAACCCGATCGCGAACACCCCGGAATCAAGGCGATTGCTTGAGCTAATCCCATCAAAATACCGTCTAAGACAGTTAACTTTTCATAAGTGCGATTGCGCTTGCCAATTTTTTCTGCTATTGCTAACAGTAGCGACATGACGATCGAAGCAATGGCGATACTGGCCAAACTTCTAAGTGGCGAGTTGTCAAAATCTGGAACCAATGCCTTGATTAGCAGCCCAAAAAAGACTATAGGTATTGTTCCCAAAACCAGTGCTACCGCCATTTGAAACTCATGGGATTTGTAGTTGCGCTGCACCAGGGCTTCGACTGCACCAACAGCTATATTTGTCAAGTCTTTCCAGAAATACCAAAGCACTGCAACAATGCTGCCCAACTGAATAACAGCAGTATAAGCAACTCCGGGATCGCCCCATCCCAGGGCGATCGGCACTACCTTCAAATGAGCGCTGCTGCTGATAGGCAAAAACTCTGTTAATCCTTGTACAATTCCTAAAACAAGGGCCTGCGCCAGATTGATTTGAGCCGGCCCGGAAACATCAGCAGCCGGCGTTTGGGCGAGGAGTGCGTCAAGCAAAGTTATCATTAGTTGTAAATTCCCAGTTTTCAGTTTCTAGTTATCACTTGGATTTAACATCTTGCATTATTTTCAGAAGCTACAAGCCCATGCCACCACAAATAAATTTTATTGTGGCGCGGACACTTCCAGCCCGCCCCTAAAAAGCCGATCGCAAATAGTGATCTTGGGCCTGTAGAATCGCCTTGTCGATCGCCACTATCAGCAATTTACGATCGTCGAGCCGAAACTACTTTAACCTACTCAACAACATTTGCCTACATTTTGCTGATAAACTTAGGAAAGTTTTTGCATCTGATTTCGGTTTCCTTACAGCAACTGCCCACAACCTATGATATTTCCTGAGAAAAAAAAATCACTTGTTACTGCTGCTTCTGGCATCCGCTGGCTGAGGCGAATCTTGTCAGCCAGTCTTGTAACAGTGGCGATCGCACTTAGCTTCATACTGCTAAGTGGCACGGCCCCAGCCTTGGCAACTCTTACGGACGATCGCTTTGACGGTACAATATTTGCCCTCTACGCCGGCAACGGTTCCCTAGTTCCTCCTAAAGTCAAGATTGCAGATTCTTTTAAACGCCATAAACCCGTATTGTTAGTGTTTTACACAGACGACAGCAGCGACTCCAAGCAATATGCGATCGTCGTCTCTCAACTCCAGGAATTTTACGGCCGCGAAGCCGATTTTATGCCCATAAGCATTGACTCTTTGCCTCCGCAACCGTCACCGGAACTCACAGAACCTAGCCATTATTACGAAGGTTTCGTACCACAAACTCTCATCCTCGACCAATCGGGAAAAGTAGTTTTTAATGAGAAAGGACAAATACCATTTGAACAAGTAGATGATGCTTTTCGGAAAGTATTTGATTTGCTGCCCCGTGAAAAATCCCTCCCGCTCAAACGCCGCGTTGTGAACGAACTTAACATCGAATTATCGAAGTAACAGCCAATGCCTAATTGCTCGTGGTTATAGCGATTTTAAAGGATTCGTTAACGAAAGTTTATCGGTCTGATCTTGGGTAAAGTGCGCTGCGGCGCACCTTACATTTATCGTGATACTAATTGGATTGAAAAAGTCACAGGCAGAAGATAGAAGGTAGAATTAAAAATTAAGCTACGGGTAAAGACACGGCATTGCCGTGTCCCTACCAGTATCAAGGCAAAATAGATGTGAACAGTTTAAACTTTAAACAATGAGTAGAACCTTAATTCCTGTGATTCTGGCCGGCGGTAAAGGCGAACGTTTCTGGCCACTGAGTCGCAAGCAGCGGCCCAAGCAGTTTTTGAGTCTCGACGGTAGCGGCAAGAGTTTGCTGCAAGCGACTGCGGAAAGACTTTTGGAATTAGGTAACGGTTGGGACGATTTGTGGGTGGTAACGTCGGAAATGTTGGCGGAGGGGGTTCGCGAACAGTTGCCGCTGTTACCGCCGGAGAATTTACTGGCGGAACCAGAGGGCCGAGATACTGCGCCGGCTGTGGCCTGGACTGCTATAGAAACTGCGAAGCGTTACGGTGAGGATGCGGTTGTTGGTTTTTTCCCGGCGGATCACTGGATTGGGGAACCACAGGAGTTTATCAAGACTTTGGAGGCGGCGGCCGAGTTGGCGAGAAATCAGGATGCGATCGCCACTTTGGGAGTAAAACCGAGTTATGCTTCCACCGGCTACGGCTACATCGAACAAGGCGAGGAAATTGGCAGTTTTGGGGGTTTTCCGGCTTATCGAGTGGCGAGATTTACCGAAAAGCCCGATCGCACAACTGCGGAAGAATTTGTAGCCAGCGGCAAGTTTAGTTGGAACGGCGGAATTTTTGTATTTCGAGTCGGAACTGTCTTGACAGAATTGCGAAATCATGTACCAGAAATGATGGCAGCTTTGGAAGCAAAAGGCGCGCAGGCTTACTCGGAATTACCCAAAATTAGCATCGATTACGCGCTGATGGAGAAGACGCAAAAAGCCTGTGTTCTGCCCGTAGGCTTTAGTTGGGACGATTTGGGAGATTGGAATGCGATCGGTCGTTTGCTGCAAGGAGACAAACCGAATGTGGAGTTAGCAAAACACGTCGGAATTGATACGAAAGGTGGCATTTTTTATGCAGCCGATGACAAAGAGGTGATTGTCACCATTGGTTTAGAAGATGTCGTAGTTGTCAGAGATGGTAATGTGACTTTGATTGTGAAAAAGGACAGGACGCAGGAGATAAAACAGGTAATTAAGGTGTTGGGAGAAGATGATAAATTGAAAGATTTGCTGTGAGGGTGAAATGAGGCAGCACGACACGGATTCTGAAGGCGAATACACCAACTATTCATCACTGTTTATCCAGGCATTCGTTTTTGAATCTGTGTTGGGCCTTACTATTTACTTTATTTACATAATTTCTTCTAAATTCAACACAAAACCAGGCAGTACATCTTCCCCTGATAGAGTGGCAGGATTTTCGATAATTTCAACATCTTGACCGGGGCGATAAATTTCTACCCGCCGATTTTGCCTGTCAATTAACCAACCCAATTTAGCACCGTTCTCTATATATTCTTGCATTTTCTCTTGAAGTTTCTTCAAGGAATCAGTCCGAGAACGCAACTCAACAACAAAATCAGGACACAAAGGAGCAAAACTGTCTTTTTGTTCGGGTGTTAAAGCATCCCAGCGTTCTTTTTTGACCCAAGAGGCATCAGGAGAGCGATCGGCACCATTGGGGAGCCTAAAGCCTCCAGAAGAGTCGAAGGCAACTCCTAGATTATTTTGGCGGCTCCAGGCTCGAAGTTGATACGATAGATCCATATTGCGCTTGCTAGTTTCACTGCCTGTCGGTGGCATAATAATTAATTCCCCGGATTCTGTACGTTCAAATTGATAATCGCGGTTGTTCTGACAAAGCTGAAAAAATTGCTCGTCAGTTAAGTTGATGGATAATTCGATCGAGGTCTGAGGAAATTGGATTGCAATCATGTCTCTTATACGGTATTAAACACATTGAGAATCTGGTTTGTAATAACTTACTCATTCAATTATTTGACACATCTTTTCCAGTCAATAAATTTAATTATAAAAATATCAGGTCTGCTTTAACTGTATATTACTATGAGGAGCAATGCCACGGCCAAAGACCGATCGCCCCCACCCCCCAAAACTCTCACGCGCATTCCCACCACCCCCAATTTATTCCCCAAGACACTGGTCAGCTTGGTCAACAGCGCTATCCTAGTAGTTATATAGCCCTTAAACCCGATCGACCCGGAGGCCCCTTGTTTAGCCTAGTTCAAAACAATTCTCGCAAAGGAGAAATTCTAGAGGTCGTCTTCCGCAACGGTTGGGACTACATGAAAAGCCTCCTAACCGGCCGCAAAACCGACGCACCCAGTCTCCCAACTCCAGCAGTTCTCCGCAATATCCTCGTCCAATTAGGCCCAGTTTTTGTCAAATTAGGACAATTGCTGAGCACCCGTCCCGACCTTTTACCGGCCAGCTATATCGAAACTCTCTCCACGCTACAAGCGGAAGTGCCGCCCGTACCGTGGTCGCAAGTAGAAGCAATCGTCCGCCAGGAACTCACAGAATCTCTCGAAAATACCTTCGCCAAATTTAACACTCAAGCCATCGCCGCAGGTTCGATCGCCCAAACCCACAAAGCTACTTTAAAAGACGGCCGCGAAGTCGCCCTCAAAGTTCAGCGCCCCGGTATTGATATTGTCATCGAACAAGACATCGCCGTGCTCCGAGGTTTGGCAGAACTTGTCATGCTCACAGACTTCGGTCAACAATACGATATTGTCGCCCTAGCTGAAGAATTTGCGATCGCCCTGCGTGCAGAACTAGACTTCATTCAAGAAGCCAGCTACACAGACGAACTGCGCCGCAATTTATCTAAAAGTAAATGGTTTGACCCCACACAAGTTGTCTTACCAGAAATTAACTGGGAGTTAACTACAAAAAAACTCTTAGTAATGGAGTGGCTGAACGGAGTCCCGATTTTGTTAGGCGATTTGCAAGGAATTCGCCACAAAGGAGATATAAATGCCGAACGCGAAGAAATTACAACGCTACTTTGCCGCGTTTTCTTCCAGCAGTTGTATATCGACGGATTCTTTCACGCCGACCCGCATCCCGGCAATTTATTTTATCTAACAGACAGCCGGATAGCTTTGCTGGACTGCGGCATGGTCGGCAGATTAGACCCGCGAACTCAGCAGAATTTGACAGAAATGTTGCTGGCAATTGTCGATTTAGACGCTCAGCGCTGCGCTCAATTAACTTTAGAAATGGCCGAATTTGCTCAGCCGACAAGTTTAGTTAATCTAGAGAACGATTTGGCTCGAATGCTGCGTAAGTATTACAATGTGAGCTTGTCGCAAATGAACTTGTCGGAAATTTTTTATGAGGTGCTGGAAATCACCCGCAAAAATAAAATTCGACTGCCCAGCAATCTCGGTTTGTATGCAAAAACTCTAGCGAATTTGGAAGGACTGGCGCGCTCTTTTAATCCCCGATTTAATATTGTAGAGCAGGTCAAACCGCTGATGACCGATATGTTTCGGCGTCAGTTATTAGGAGATGATCCTATCCAAGCTTTGTTGAGAACTGCCCTGGATCTGAAAAGCTTATCATTGCAATCTCCGCGACAGGTGGAAGTGCTTTTAGACCGAGTTACTTCGGAAACTTTGAAGTGGAACTTGACCCTAAAAGAACTCGATCCGCTACGCCGCACTCTGGGGGATTCTGCGAACCGACTTTCTTTTAGTATTGTCGTGGGTTCGCTGATTGTGGGGGCGGCAATTATTTCTTCTAACGCACAAAGTTCTCAGCTATCTTTTCTGAGCACGGGTTTGTTTGGGGCGGCAAGTTTTTTGGGTTTTTGGTTGATTATTAGCATTCTCAGGTCAGGGCGTTTGCGAAGTTGATTGAAAAGGGGAAATAGGGAAAATAATGAGATATAGCAATCCTTTCGGGAAACGCGCAACTGGCTTTTTTGTGAAGGAACGGCGAAGACTCTCTTGACGCGAATGCTGAGAAGAGAAGAGAAAGATTTCACAATTGATGCTAGGAGTGCTATAGCATCCTCAACTATTAAGCAACATCTCTGACTTAAGATAGGCGATCGCCCGCAGCCGCTGAGTCTAAGCTAGAAATTATAGTTAGCTCGAGTTTTGAGGGAGTAAAGTCTCTCAAAACTTGATAACTAAGGACTTCAGTCCTTATTACAAACCTATTTTGCGATCGAAATAGAGCTAGGTGTTATTTTAAATGAGCAATATTAACCAAGTATTGGAAAAAGACAAATTGCCGGAGTTGGGATTAGTCTGTATTACAACATCCAATGAAGTTCGCTTTCGCACAGTCACGCGGAAGCGACTTTTACAGCTTTCGGAAACTGAACAAGAAACGGTATTGCGCGAGCTTTATACAGACAACTTGAAGCGGCTTGACAAAGCGATCGACTTCTGTTCTGCTAATCAGATTAAGCTCTACCGGATGACTTCTGCACTGTTCCCTTTTGCAGATACAGATTTGGGGGAAGCAGTGCTACACTCCATGACTGAGGAATTGCGGAATACGGGCGATCGCGCTCTTTCTTTGGGCATCCGGTTGGTACTCCACCCGGATCAATTTGTCGTCCTCAGTTCCGACAAGGTTTCTGTGGTTGAAAACAGCATTAAAATTCTCGCGACTCATGCTTTAATTTTAGATATGTTGGGACAGCCCCGATCGCCCCAGGCACTGATGAACATTCACGGCGGCAAGAGCGATCGCAGTTCGCAACTCAAGTCAGTCATCCGCGATTTACCCGAATCCATTCGATCGCGCTTAACCTTTGAAAATGACGAATACGCTTACAGTTCCTCGGAAATTTTAGAAGTTTGTCTCGATACCGGCGTACCAATGGTTTTTGACGCCCACCACCACGTCATTCACGAACATTTAGAAACTTACGACGATCCCAGCGTTGCCGAAATGCTCGCAGCCGCCCGCACAACTTGGTCTGTTCCTGAATGGCAATTAGTACACATATCGAATGGAAAAGAATTTTTTGCCGATCCGCGCCACAGCGATTTAATTACAGAAATGCCTAATTGCTATTATCAAGCTCCTTGGATTGAAGTAGAAGCTAAATTTAAAGAATTAGCTATTGAAAAGTTGCGCGCCGAATGGTTGTCTGCGAATGTTCCACAATTTAGCACTGTCTCGTAGGGGGGGGTTTTACCAGCAATAATTGCCTAAAACCAATCATCTCGAAAATTCACCCCCACCCAAAGGTAAATCGCAAGAACAGGCAAGATGCCTGTTCCACAAAGAATGAATTTTCTTGTGGGTGTCCCGCCCGCTTTAGTCCAACAATCCAACAGGGGTTAAAAACCCCTGTCTCATAGCTAAAGTCCTCTAAAAGAGGACTAAAATAGATAGATATTGAGCTCGTATTTCCAGTCGGTTTTAACCGACTTTAGCTTTGAGGCAGGGGTTTCAACCCCTGCCGGACTGCCGGATTAGCCGACGAATGCCGGACTGCCGGAATAAGAAAAAACCGCGTTAATACCAACTATAAAATTATGTGTGGACGATACACTTTAACTACTTCAGGTCAAATCATCGCCGAATTCTTCAAACTGTCGGGAGTTCCAGACATCAAACCGCGATACAATATCGCCCCAACTCAATCAGTGGCCACACTAACAGTTGAACCAGAAAAAATGCAGCGACAGTTTCAATTTATGCGCTGGGGTCTGATTCCAAGTTGGGCAAAAGACATGAAAATAGGCAGTCGCATGATTAACGCGCGATCGGAAACTGTAGCCGAAAAACCTGCTTTTCGCAGCGCCATCAAGCACAGGCGATGTTTGATAGTCGCTGACGGTTTCTACGAATGGCAACAGCAGGGAAAGAACAAACAGCCTTACTATTTTCAAAAGGCAGACGGCGAACCTTTTGCTTTTGCCGGTTTGTGGGAAAATTGGGAATCTCCTGAAAAAGAAAACATTGTATCTTGCAGTATAATTACTACCGATGCTAACGAAACAGTGGAGCCGATGCACGATCGAATGCCGGTGATACTCCCCGACAGCGATTGGGAACAGTGGCTCGATCCTTCTGTTAAAAATGCTCAGGAAGTTTTGCCCCTGTTAAAGCCCTATGCTTCGGAAGCCATGAAAGCAAAGGCCGTAAGTGCGATCGTCAACAGTCCCAGTAGAGACAGTCCCGAATGTATTAGCGATCGACAATAAATCATTGCAGCCGACAAAACCGAGATAGTTTGAGTTATGATGTAAAATGATGTTTGAGTTGTAGCTTGGGTTTTCTAAAGATCAGTTTAACTCAGTTGTTATTTGCTCAAACATTTTTTAAATCTTAACATCAGTTAGAAGACAAAAAATATGATCGGATATGTTACACTCGGTACCAACGATATTGAAACGGCAGCCAAGTTTTATGATGCTTTGCTGGCTGAAATTGGCGCTCGACGATTCATGGAATTCGACGGATTTATCGCATGGAGCGTTTCTCCAGAGGAACCAGCACTTGCTATTATAAAACCCTATGATGGTAACACAGCAACTGTTGGCAATGGAGTCATGATAGCTCTTCAGGTTGACAGTCCAGAAAAAGTTAACTTAGTTTATAACAAAGCGATCGAACTTGGGGCTAAGGATGAAGGGCCAGCAGGACCAAGAGGCGCGTTACCGGGGTTTTATGCGGGATATTTTCGCGATCTTGATGGGAATAAGCTGAACGTGTTTTGTTTGACATCCACCCCGCCGTAGAACGGCGAGGATTCCCAAACCTCACGATTTAGGTTTCTGCTTCTGTCCCTTACGGGGTTTCGCACCTGCCTTAACAGATTTACTCTGTTCGGGTCTTACAGTCGCTCCACAGACTGCCACGGCAAGCCCTGCCGCCAAAATATTCTTTGCCGCGTTGATGTCTCGGTCATGGTGTGTCCCGCAATTAGGACAATCCCATTCCCGGATATTCAACGGCATCTTGTCAACGATGTGTCCGCAATTGCCACACCGTTTTGAACTCGGAAACCATCGGTCAATCTTAATTAAAGTACGACCGTACCACTTACACTTGTATTCAAGTTGCCTGACCAATTCGCCCCAACTTGCATCACTTATCGCCATGGCAAGGTTGGGATTTTTAATCATGTTCTTCACAGCCAAATTCTCGACGGCGATGGTTTGGTTTTCGCGCACCAACCGCGTTGTTAACTTGTGAAGGTTATCTTTTCTTGCATCAGCAATTTCTTGATGTACTTTCGCTACTTTGAGTCGTGCTTTGTGACGGTTGTTTGATTCTTTCTGTTTCCGGCTTAAAGCTTTCTGCGCTCTTCTAAGTTTGCGATATTTTGCCTTGAATCCTTTGGGATTGGCAATCTTTTCACCAGTGCTAAGAGCGAGTAAACTTGTAATGCCCAAGTCAATACCAACTTGACTGCCTGACGGAGGTAATGCTTCAATTTCAACATTCACCAACAGGGAAACTGACCACCTACCAGATGGTGAAAGCTTCACCGTAATGGTTGATGGTCGGCAACCGACAGGTAGCATCCGGCTCCAACGAATTGGCAACGGGTCGGCACACTTTGCTAAGTAAACTTGTCCATCCTTAAACTTGAAAGCAGATTTGGTAAACTCTGCGCTACCACCATTGCGTTTTTTCTTGAAGTTGGGATATTTCGCCCGCCCATCAAAAAAATTGGTGTAAGCCGTTTGTAAATGTCGCAAGCATTGCTGTAACGGTACGCAGCTAACTTCCGACAGAAAATCTAACTCTTCTGTTTTCTTCCATTCGGTTAGCATTGAAGAGGTTTCAGCATACCCTACCCGTTTTTGGTCTTTGTACCATGCCTCGGTTCTTACGGCTAAGGCACGGTTGTATACTAAACGAGCGCAACCCATTGTCCGTCGCAACAAACTCTCTTGTTCCGGAGTTGGGTAGAATCGATAGCTGAAGGCTTTGAGCGTCATGCTCACAGTCTAACACTTCGATTGTGATATTGTGCTAGACTCAATGTAAAATCTTTGTAAAGCCGTCAAACGAAGGACGGGGTTTCAAACCCAAATTTCTGATGACAGGGCCAAACACTTAAGATTTTTATCTTTCGTGAGGCGAGCCGAAAAAAAGCTATTTCCGATTGTTAGTTATTAGTTATCAATCCATAAATAAGAGTAGATAACTAATAACTAATAGTTAATGACTAATAACTAGATTAACTGTCGTATATCCGCGCTTCAGCAGCCTCTGGATTTTCCTCGCAATACTGGTCAAAAGCCGTTTTTTCCAGCTTCATCGATCGCTGGTGAGAAGCCTCAGCCTGCATTTCTTCTACAATATCCCAGGCTACCGCGCACTCTCTAGAGGTAGCGCCTTTTTCGGCACAGATACTTCTGGCATCCGCGATCGCCTGTTCGATTTCTTCGTCAAATAAAACACTCTTCGGCTTCTCAAGAAAATCGCTTTTTGTCAATATATCCGTGACCGAAATAATGCCCACTAGCTCGTCCTTAATCACCGGCGCCCGGCGGATGCGGGTATTCGCGAACAACCTAGCCACATATTCCACGCCCAAGTCGGGATTGACCGTAATGCAAGGTTTGGTCATAATCTCGAAGACGCGGACTTTTTTCGGGTCTACTCCGTAGGCTGCTACTTTATAGACAATATCCGTTTCTGTCACAATGCCATAGGCATCTTGTTCGTGGCGACGTTCCACAATCAACGCGCGCAAACACAAATCGTTCATCATCGCCACCGCTTCAGCTACCGTTGCTGAACCGCGAATGGTAACAACATCTGTGGTCATAATATCTTGGGCTTTCATCATCATTGTTTTTTGCTTACGGCTCATAAAGTCTACTGCGTCGCGATTTGGGGCTGTCCATTTGATTTGCGATCGTCATTAGGACTTACCCTCACAAACCCGGTTTCTACCAAAATTTTGGGTTTAGTAACGATAAATTCCGGGTTAGCAACCGGGTTTCTGAGAAATCGTGCATCGCAAACTAATCATAAAACCTTTAACGGCACTCGGAATGACAACTTGCCTGAAACAGCCCGTCGCAGCCCCGGAACCTCTGGAGTCCGCGATTTAGCGTTCAGACGGCAGGGCTGTTTCATTCTCTTGTAGGGGCCGTGCTACCCCTACTCCCCGTGCCGGCCCTCTTGGTCGGATCTTTGAGCTTATTGGGATCAGATTTTCCAGCCCCAGTCTCAAAGAAGCAAAAGTTAACACAAACTAAGCAACTGCTTGCGCTCGCACAGATCCCCGCCTCTGATAAACTTGATGGCTGGGAGTGCAAAAGAGCACAAGGCACGCATCAGCAGTTGGGAGGATCTAGTTCGTGGACAATGTAATCGGTTTAGAGATTATCGAAGTAGTTGAGCAGGCAGCCATCGCCTCCGCTCGCTTAATGGGCAAAGGCGAGAAAGATGAAGCCGACAGAGTGGCTGTAGAAGCCATGCGGGAGCGCATGAACAAAATTCACATGCGCGGCCGCATCGTGATCGGCGAAGGCGAGCGCGATGACGCACCCATGCTTTACATCGGTGAACAAGTAGGTATTTGTACCCGCGAAGATGCCAAAGATGTCTGCAACATAGATGAATTGATCGAAATTGACATCGCTGTTGACCCCTGCGAAGGTACTAACCTGGTTGCTTACGGTCAAAACGGTTCGATGGCAGTTTTGGCAATCTCTGAAAAAGGTGGTTTGTTTGCGGCACCGGATTTCTACATGAACAAATTGGCTGCTCCTGCGGCTGCTAAGAATCATGTAGATATTCGCAAAACGCCCACTCAAAACCTCAAAATTATCTCTGATTGTCTCAGCCGCAGTATTGAAGATTTGGTGGTGGTGGTCATGGATCGCCCCCGACACAAAGATTTAATTAATGAAATTCGGCAAGCGGGTGCAAGAGTTCGGCTGATCAGCGACGGCGACGTTTCGGCAGCGATTTCTTGCGCGTTTTCTGGTTCCAACATCCACGCACTTATGGGTATTGGCGCAGCACCCGAAGGCGTGATTTCCGCAGCGGCAATGCGCTGCTTGGGCGGTCACTTCCAAGGGCAGTTAATTTACGATCCCGCTGTTGTAAAAACTGGTTTGATCGGTGAAAGCAAAGAGAGCAATATCGCCCGCCTGAAAGAGATGGGCATCACAGACCCAGACAAGATTTACAATGCTGAAGAGCTGGCATCTGGAGAAACAGTTCTGTTTGCAGCTTGCGGGATTACTCCCGGAACGCTGATGAATGGAGTTCGCTTCTTTGGCGGCGGCGCTCGCACTGAAAGTTTGGTAATTTCTTCTCAGTCGAAAACGGCTCGATTTGTGGATACAATCCATATGTTTGACCAGCCGAAATCTCTGCAATTGAATTAGTGATTAGTTAGTGGTTAACAGTTAAATGTTAACAATTAACAGTTAACGGTGAACAGTCACCAGTGATTAGCAATTAGCGATAAACTAAGAACTAATAACAGGTGACTGTTAACAACTAAGAAAGAAATAGTGACAAATCACAGATATGAATATTGCAGTCGTAGGTCTCAGCCACAAAACAGCGCCGGTAGAAGTTCGCGAAAAACTGAGCATTCCAGAACAGAAAGTTGAAGCCGCGATCGCCCAATTGCGCGGCTACCCGCACATTCAAGAGGTTGCCATCCTCAGCACTTGCAACCGCTTAGAAATTTATATTGTTACCAGCGAGTCGGAGCCTGGTGTGCGAGAGGTTATTCAGTTCCTTTCCGAATGCAGTAAAGTTCCTTTGCAGTCTTTGCGCCCTCACCTGTTTATTTTGCTGCACGAAGATGCGGTGATGCACTTGATGCGAGTGGCTTCTGGCCTCGACAGTTTGGTGCTCGGAGAAGGACAAATTTTGGCTCAGGTAAAACAAACTCACAAACTCGCCCAGCAGTACAAAGGTGTAGGCAGAATTTTAGAGCGCTTGTTTAAGCAAGCTCTCACAGCAGGGAAGCGAGTTCGCACGGAAACTAGCATCGGTACTGGTGCAGTTTCGATTAGTTCGGCGGCGGCAGAATTGGCTCAAATGAAGGGTCAGCATTTAGCAAGCAGCAAAATTGCCATTATCGGTGCTGGCAAAATGTCGCGGCTTTTGGTGCAGCATTTGCTCTCCAAAGGAGCTAGCCATATTTCGATCGTTAACCGCTCTGTGCGGGGCGCCCTGGAGTTGGCCGGTCAGTTTAAAGATGCTCAACTGCACCTGTATCAGCTATCGGAAATGATGCAGGTAATTGCCAGTTCTGACTTGGTTTTTACCAGTACGGCAGCTACCGATCCACTGTTAAATAAAGCTAAATTGGAAGCGGTTTTAGATCCGAATCGCCCTTTGATGTTGGTGGATATTTCTGTACCGCGCAACATTGACTCGGATGCAAACGAACTCACTAATGTGCGATCGTTTAATGTGGACGACTTGAAAGCAGTGGTAGCTCAAAATCACGAAACCCGTCGCAAAATGGCAATGGAAGCTCAGGGCTTGCTGGAACAGGAAGTAGAGGCTTTTGATCTCTGGTGGCGCAGTCTGGAAACCGTTCCTACTATTAGCTGTTTGCGGGATAAGATAGAATTGATTCGGGAACAAGAGTTAGAAAAAGCTTTATCGCGTCTTGGTTCGGAATTTTCGGAGAAACATCAAGATGTGATTGAATCTTTAACAAGGGGGATTGTGAATAAGATTTTGCACGATCCGATGGTACAGTTACGCGCTCAGCAGGATATTGAGGCGCGGCGGCAAGCGATGCAAACTTTGCAAACACTGTTTAATTTGGATGTGGATGTCAATCAGCAGTACAGCTAGTTTGTCATTGGTCATTAGTCATTAGTCATTAGTCAGTTGACCCGAAAGCAGGAGTCATATTATGCCCGGTCAATTACCATGAATAAAAATGCCTCCAACCCTGGCGGCAAAAGCATCATTCGGGAGGGTAAATTGCTCGAACATGATATAAGTTATCATTCAACCAATAACTAATGACTAATAAGTAATGACTAATAGGCGAATTTATCAATTAATTTTAGGGATTGTAGGGCTGTGGCTGGTTCTTGAATTTGCCTCCCGCATGGCGGCAGAAATTCTCTGGTTTCAGGAAGTTGGATATCTTCAGGTTTTTCTGTTAAAGCTGAAAACTCAAGGGTTGCTGGGGGCGATCGCAATTGCTGTTTTTTCTGTCTTTTTGCTCGGCAATTTGGCTTTAGCCCGCCGCCTGCAACATCCCGCAGAGGAAATGAAATCGCCGGTTGTGGGGGAGCTATTCGCTTCACTGAGGGCGAACAACGCGGGGAAGAATACCGAGAAGAATTACGAATTACCTGTTGCTAAATCCCAAATAACCTTTTCCTGGCTGCTGTTGGCGGTATTCGGATTGAGTTCGATCGCAACTTTTATAGTAATTCACTGCGGGCTGTTGGCTGCAAACAGCCTCACCTATTTGGGTATAGCTGGCAATTTACCTGCACCGCCGGTGCAGTTAGGAATTGAGTCCATCCAGCAAATAGCCGTGCAGTTATTTTCTCGCTGGTGGCAGTTGGGCTTGCTGCTGGGGACAATGTTAGCTGTGGTAATTAAGCCTGATTTTTGGCTGCGGGCGATCGCCCTTTTTCTCAGTTTGGCGATCGGGCTGATTGTCGCCAGTCGCTGGACAAATGTTTTGCAATATTTTCACCCTATTAATTTTAACACGACCGACCCTCTTTTTCATCAAAATATTAGCTTTTATGTATTTATTTTGCCAATCTTAGATTTGCTAGGATTCGGGCTGACAGTTGTATTTTTGTACAGTTTAGTATCTAGTGCTTTAACATATTTGCTGTCGGGAAATAGCCTGAGTCAAGGGATATTTTTGGGGTTTTCTCGATCCCAGCAGCGGCACTTGTACGGGTTGGGTGCAGCTTCCATGCTAGCCGTTGCATTCCGCTACTGGTTGGGGCGCTACTCATTGCTGTATTCGCGGGGAGACGTTACTTACGGGGCGAATTATGCTGACGTGACGGTGCGGTTGCCCTGGTATGGATTTTTGAGTATTTTGGCGGGGGCGATCGCACTTTTGATGCTGTGGCAGGTTTACCAATTCAAAATTAAAAATGAACTCATAAAAAAAATTCTTTTAGCATGGGTAAGTTTAACTTTGGTGGGAGGTTTGCTGCTGCCACAAATTGTGCAGCAACTCATAGTTCAACCCAACGAACTAGCACGAGAACAGCCGTACATTCAGCGCAGTATTGCCTTTACTAAAGAAGCTTTTGACCTCAACACAATCGAAATAAAGACCTTCGATCCCGCCGGAAAACTTACTTATGCCGACTTAGAAAAAAATCAACTTACTATTAGCAACATCCGCCTGTGGGACAAGCGACCGCTGCTGCAAACCACCAGACAGTTACAGCAAATTAGACCATATTATACATTTCCTGATGCCGATATCGATCGCTACACAATCAAAAAGGAAAAAGCACAAAAAGGAGATTCGGAAAGTCAACAAGTGTTTCTGGCAGCGCGGGAATTAGATTACACAGCAGTTGCCCCGGATGCTCAAACTTGGGTGAACGAACACCTAGTTTACACTCACGGTTACGGCTTTACTCTTTCTCCCGTAAACAGAGTCGGTGTCGGCGGTTTACCGGATTATTTTGTCAAAGATATTGGAGTGGCAGCCCAGAAAGGAGAGACTGCTTTGGAAGTCACTAGCGATCGAATTCGGGCCAGTATTCCGATCGGCTACCCGCGAATTTACTACGGCGAAATCACCGATACAGACGTGATGACGCCCACAAAAGTCAAAGAATTCGACTATCCCAGCGGCGAAGAAAATGTTTACAATACTTACAGCGGTAGGGGCGGAATTGCGATCGGTTCTATATGGAGGCGCTGGCTGTTTGCTAATTATCTCAAAAATTGGCAAATGGCGCTTACCCGCAATTTTACCCCAGAAACTAAATTGCTGTACCGCCGAAATATTAATAAAAGAGTCCGGGCGATCGCTCCTTTTTTGCGCTACGATTCTGACCCGTATTTAGTTGTAGCAAACGCTAATCTTAGCAATGATGATATAGAAAAAGCCAGGGAGGAAAATAGCAACAAAATTAAACCTGCACCCGCCGCTAATGATAAATCTCCCAACTATCTTTACTGGATTATCGATGCCTATACAGCAAGTCCTCGCTATCCGTATTCTGATCCGGGAAATCATGAGTTTAACTACATCCGTAACTCTGTAAAAGTAGTAATTGATGCCTACAACGGATCTGTTGACTTCTATGTTGCCTATCCCTCCGATCCGATTATTAACAGTTGGATGGCTATCTTTCCCGGACTCTTCAAACCCCTTGACAAAATGCCTCCGGCTCTCCGCAAACATATCAGATATCCAGTAGATTTGCTGAGCATTCAATCAGAACGCTTGCTAACTTATCATATGGAAGACCCGCAAGTATTTTACAATCGGGAGGATTTGTGGCGAGTTCCCAATGAAATTTATGGCAGCGAACAGCAGCCCGTAGCACCGTATTATTTGATTACGAAACTGCCAACGGAAACAACAGAAGAATTTATTTTGCTCCTCCCATTTACACCAGTAAGTCGCAACAATTTAATTGCATGGATTGCAGGGCGATCTGATGGTGGCAATTACGGAAAATTGCTGTTGTATCTGTTTCCCAAACAGCGATTAGTTTATGGCCCCGAACAAATAGAAGCTTTAATTAACCAAGATCCTGTTATTTCCGAACAAATATCTCTCTGGAATCGCCAGGGTTCAAAAGCAATTCAAGGAAACTTATTAGTAATTCCTATTGAACAATCTTTACTGTATGTGGAACCTCTTTACTTAGAAGCAGAGCGCAATAGTTTGCCAACTTTAGTCAGAGTTATTGCTGTTTACGAAAACCGCATCGTCATGGCAGAAAATCTTGAATTGGCACTCAAGGCACTTTTTCAGCAACAATCTACCAATAAACCGGCCATTATTCGACCTTTAGAAGGAACAGCGCCAGCTTTAAACAATGAATGATATCAATTTCAGTTGAACTCGTCATGATTGTTGACTGTTGACTGTTGACTGTTGACTGTTGACTAGGGGTCGGAAAACTGAATGGTTGAGTGTTAAGTGTTGACTCTATTTTATTATTCCGAGGCCAGCGAAAACGATATAAATTAGTGCGACTTCTGTTCGCTAGGATCGCGAATTAAATAACTTACAATTTTAATTGTTATTGTGGAAGTTATTTAATTCTCATTCCCTAGCAGCCTTGATATCCTGCCACCAAACATTGACATAGGGCCACATCAATCTTTCGTCTCCTCCAGAATCTAGTTTCACTGTCACCTCATAACGGTCAATATGCGTGAGCTCGCCAGTTTTACCATTCAAATAAAATTGTTTGGGATTGTCGGTGATAATTTCTACCCTTTGATTCAACAGCGGCAGCATCTGGGTAGAAGAACCCTGAAACGGATTTTTGCCTTTGATCGCATAGCCACCAATCAAAGATAAGTACATTAAAGCTAGGAAAAATACCGTCAATAAGCCCACAATTACCAGTGTTTTTTGTTGTGAAAAACTGGTATAAACGCTCCCATATCCTACGCACATAGTTCCCAAAAACAACAAATTTGGCAGGTACAGCCCATCTTCCAAAAACACGCTACCAAAAAACATCAGGACTACCTGAAAACCAAATAATGCCGCCACCCAACTCCAGCCAGTTAGCAACGATGCAGATAGTAGCCAATTCATTGCTAGAGTAAGGGCGATCGCCATTGCTATTGCCCCAAGCGGTGCTGCATAATCGTATTGTCTGAAGGGAAGAAGAACAAAAAATACTAAAGCATACGCAAAACCCGCAAAAGCCAGTGCTAATCCACTAATTATTTGGTTCCCGTTCAGCATGGCGAGGAATTTTTAGAACACTAAAGTGGAGCGTTCATCTTGTGTTGTGATAGTAGCCGTTGAAAATTCCCAGCGGACTAAGGCCAGAAATTCTAACCGTAGGGTGCGCCACGAGCAGCTTACCGCTATATTTAGGGGAGAGAACCGATTTGTTAACCAAGCGTGCTATCCCAGTTTCCCAAGGTGCAAATCAGCCACATCAGAAGGTAGAATTTTCAGCAAACTAGATTATTTAGGGTCGATCGACTTAACAAATTGTTGCACAGGCTGCGGTAGAGCCGGCACAAAAGTCTTTCTAAAACCCCTAACATCGAACACTCGCCACAAAATACCCACCGCTACCGTCAAGAAAAATAACGCTCCCAAAAAATTGAACACAGTAGATAGAAAACCGCTGTCCCTTTTTTTTGGAGGTGTAATATGTTTCATGCGATATACAGCCGGCTCGTAATCTATCGACTCCTCGCGATTGCGCCGCGGCGTTTTGGGGCGCGAACTCGCACTGCGCTTCTGGGTCAAACCCGTTTTATTAGTTTTAGTAAAACTGCTGACCGACTTCAATTCAGAAGCGCCGCGGGTTCCCGTTAACTTGCTAGCAGAAGCCCCCGTTTGGCCAACAGCAGCATCCTGAATTCGGCTGTTAGGGCGCTGAGTCGATTTGCGTTCGGCGAGGGTACGCATCAAAGTTTGCAATTGCTGAGTCGCCGCCGGCGGGCGTTCCCCTTTCCTCGCCCAATTTAACAGCATCGCCCCGGTAATCCCGCAGAGATTCGTAGCGCCTACAGAAGCCAGCCGCTTCAGCAGAGGCTGGCTGTTGGACACAAAAATCACCAATGCCTCCGGGTGTTCGGTCGCCAAACCGTAAACGCACTGAGCCGTCGCCACTACCAGCATTGCTGGCTTGCTTTGATTTTTGATCGAAGGTTCGAGAGCGCGGTGTGTTTCCTGAGCGTCAGTTGCAATCCAGCCGCTGTCGGCAAAAAATCGCATAAACTCTCTAGCTACTTGCTCTTGAGCTTTTTCCACCGCTTGCCCTGTCAGACGATCTATTTCGTCGTACACTACTTCCGGGATATAGCAAGTTCCCACCTTGGCATATTCTTGCCACACTTGGGTTCTGCCAGTCATTAAAACATCTGCATCAAAAGTTACCAATACAGGAGGAAGTTGATTAGCCATGACTTTATCCTAGAGGCTCAGATAAGTTATTTAAACTTAATCGATCAAGTTTAAACAAATTTTGGGTTATAAAAAAATCAACTTTTGGTAGTAGATAAATTGCCCAGGGCGGGGGTTTTAATTAAAAATTAGTAGTTAGGAACCCGATCGCCCTTCAGTTCCCAGTTCGATCGCTCAATTCCTATATTCCACTAATTTACCGCAACCCAAGAGCCTATTACCAAAAATGCCCGACCAATGCTAGTTCCCAATTCCCAGACGGCCAGCCAAAGCCGGAGTCAAAGGCAACAGCGCAGCAATCATCAAGAACAAAGCTAGCAAACCCAAAGCCGCGCGAGCGTCGTCAGGCTCAGTCAGCTCGTTGAGGCTCGGCCGCTCTAAATTCCGCTGTAAAATCAGAATCACGATCGCCCAATACAGAGCCAAAGGATTAACTAAAGAAACGATCGCCAGCACCACAAAAGTCGCCAAAGTAGTGCGACTGGCTATTTTCCGACCGTAGATGGCTTGCACGATTCTACCCCCGTCCAACTGTCCCGCCGGCATCAAATTAATCGCCGTTATTACCAAGCCCAACCAACCGATAACTACCAGCGGGTGAACGTCAACAATCTGCTGCTGCAACGTCGAACCCAAAACCACTTTTGCCAAAGTTCCCACCAAAACCGAGCCCTTGAAAAATTCTGCGGGAATTTGAAACAAACTGCCGGGGTGAGACAGCAGCAAACCCGTTACCAGCATTAGCACAGAAACTATTCCCCCAGCCGCTGACCCGGCAAAAGCGATGTCAAACAAAACTTTACGGTTGGGCAGCAGCGACTCAAAACGGTCGATCGCTCCAAAACAACCTATCTGCAAAGTTGGTATAAAAAACGGCCAACTCAAGCGAACCTTGTACCGATTTGCCAGCACTCGGCGAGCAATTTCCCCAGATCCTAAAACCGCCCAAATTCCGGCTGCAATTGGCAGAACTTCTAGATATCTAGCCGGCGAGTTAAAGAAATCGAAACCTAGCAGCAAACCGCCTGTCTCTAAGCTAGTAGCAATTGTTGCCAGCAGCAGGACGACTGCTAGGATTTTTTGAGACACGGTTGTGGGCTGCGGGTCGTTGGTGCTGGGCAAGATAATAACTACGGGCTTGTCGTCCTGATTTTCTACTAAAAATAGGCGGTAGCGATCGTTTAATTTTTCTTCCAAACTTGCCGTCAAACGTGAGTGTACTTGTTCTGGGTCTCCTCGGAGATTGCCTTTGAGAATTACCCCATCTTGATAGGGAATCGTTTCTGTGGCAAAGAAAGTATCAATTCCAAAGATACCTTTAATTGCCTTGAGGTCTTCCACCGGAACGGGAATTATTTCTGATTCATTATTCGCAGGCGACGAGGTGACGATCTTAATGGTTTCTGGACCTGGTGGTCGCTGCGACTCAGGGGCTGAGAAAGCATCGCTTTGGGACTTTACCTCAGTAGCATCCGGCCGCGGCAGCACTGTATCAGATGCAGCCTTACGCAATTGCCGGCCCAGATAAATGTACAATCCCGTCGATGCCACTAGCAGCAACAATACCGCCACTAGATTGAGGTAAATTCCGGCGGCGAACAAACCAAAGAACAGCAGCCAGGGACTCATCAGCGCAACAGACTGCAACCAAGCCAAAATTCCCAGTTTGCCAAAAGGTCTGGCGCGATAAAATCCCCAACCCAGAATTCCCAGAGCAACCAATACGAGCGCAATTGTTGCCGTATTTTCCGATGCAACTATAGGCATTCCGGTTGCTTGCGCCAATAGGGGCTTTAATCGGTCGATCGCGCTGCGGTCGAGTAATAGCATTAAATTTTGGGGAACATGAAATAGAGTTGTTGGGAACATATCCAAACCTGTCGGAAACTAGCCTGATTACTAAGGATAACCTCTGAGGGCTACTCGGCCCACAACCTGCTGCTGGTGCTGTTTGAACATCGCAAGATATAGGCTATTGACACAATAGACTTTTTATGATATCACATCGGCTATAGCAAACCTATACCCAGAAGGGTAGCAGTGTCGATCGGTCAGAAGCAGGAAGATTCGCCCAGTGTGGCAGGTGGGGCTTTTTTAAGGATTTGTTTCGGATGCCAGACGCCGAAAATAAAAACTCCGCTCCGACCGTCGCAGAATTTCCAGAGCCGGCCGATTTGCTCAATCAGTTGAAGAGCAGACGCAAAAAGTCCGGCGCAAACTTGGCAGATATGGCGGCAGTTTTGGACATACTCAGCTACTTAGAAGAGTAGGACTGAGCTAAAGATGAGCGGAAAACTAGACTCTCGGTAGCTTAGTCAACCTGAAACCATTGCTACGCAAAAGGATTATGTAACGGGTACGGCAGGACTTGAACCTGCGACTCGCTGCTTAGAAGGCAGCTACTCTATCCAACTGAGTTACGCACCCAACTCAAAAATCGCTAACAAGATTATTGTATCGGTGCAGTGTGCGATCGAGCAAGTAAATTATTTGATGACTTACGCAGAAACCGCTTTTATCTAGAAAAATATAGCTTGCAGCGCGATGGTTCGGGAAAAAAACCAAGATGATGAGAGTGCCTTTGCCTTCAAGACTGTATCTGACAAAAGCTGGAGGGACTCACCTGCAAACCGCATAATTGTCAATTTACAATCAAAACTAGGTAGGACGTAAACTCGGGTAAAGTATTTAGAGGTCGAGTTGAAACCCCAATATTTGGTCGATCGGATATCTCTCCCCAAATTAAGACGGAACTCAGACAGCCAAAGAGTCACAGGTGCTTTTTCCCAGATGTCTATGGGTTATGTTAACCTCGCCTAGTGGCAAAGCCTAAAACGCTGACCGCATTACCGAAAAACCAGAACTCGTCCCCTGATTGGAGGTATTGTAAAACTTCATTAAGTTTCTCGTCAAAGATAGTCAGGAGTAGTATATGTTGACTGAGCAGAAGGATTTGGACTGCCCAAGCAACCGCTTTCACCGCGGCCTTTATTTACGAGCCACACCTATCACTCATGCAGCTAGCCGATTGGCAAACACATCCACAGAGGTTTGTACAAAACCGCAGATGGTTTGTTAATTAATGCGCTCCGTGAATGGGTATGACACGATCGTGGCAAAAGCACTCCCAAAAGCATTGAGCAATGGGATAGGGAGCTGCGTAGCTCAGCCGAGGCGGGTCAATCCGCTCAAAGTAAAAGTGAAGGGGGAGGGACCGAAGGCCTCCCATGTCATGTAATAGATGACTATACTTTTACCAGCTATGAGCTGAGTCAGAATGACTAATTTGCTGATATTGAGTTATGTTGGCTAACATTCTGCTCGACTTGATATTTGATAAAAATGTGGTAGAACTAGGATTGAAAGACTCAGGTGAAAATCCCTGATGGTACGGAGCCTCTATATAAGCTTCCTCTACGCCATCAAAGCAAAACAGTCAATCGCCTGCTCGGCACGAGCGCGAAAATCAAGCGTTGCCAGTACAGCAGTCGTAAATTGTGCGCGGGGGATTTTCCTTCGTGCATTGATTTATACGCCAAGGTTGAGAGACAATCTCAGCTTAGATAATTGTTAGCATTTGTTAGCAAAAAAGTATCGGAACGCTTGAGGAGTTGGACTTGCATAGCCAAAAAGTTTACTAAAATTAGTCATACTTAACTTGAATGGTTAACATTCTGGGCGGTATGATTACCTCAGTGCCGAAAACAAAGGCTTAATTATCTGGGAGAGTAAAACACCGTGAAAGTCAAAACTGACCAGCCTGTTACAAGGTCGAACGCGAGTCCGCGTTTCGTTAAATTGGTTGAAAATATTGGATGACTCATGGCTAAAAGCTTCAACTAAAATTAACTCAATTAGGGCGGGCTACACCCGAATTAACGCCTGTGGACAAGAAGGAGCCGACTCCCTTGGGTGAAACAGGAAGCAGACCCTTTAGGAGCAATCCTGATTGAATGGTGAGACTTAAATAAGTTTAGCCAAGTTTTGTGTAGCAGAACCATCTCTGGGTGATCGGGAGCAATCCTGCTAATTTAAGTGGACTCGCTGAATCAAGAATCCCTTCGCCTTTAGGCATCGGGAGTGTCAAAAGCACAGCACCTCGGCCATGACAGGAGTCAAATCGCAGTGTCATGTTTATTCTGAAACGGCAGGATGTTGAAATAACCAATTTTCAACACCCAAAACGGGATCAACAAATTCCCATTCTCAATTATCAGGGGCAGACTTTTCGCCTAATCAGCGCCTTCAACGGCAAGCAAGCAGAAGACGCCAGAGCCTTGTGGCGGGACTTAACCGACAACCGAGGCAAAGCCTGTGTTCTGCTAGAAGAGCCGGATAGATATAGCGTCTGGGGAAAAGTCCGTTTAGATCAGCTTGCCGGTGAAGAACCGGCAGGGAATGAAGCAGCCAAAGCACCACTGTTCGCGCAGGCTTGTCTGCTGCTCCTCCAAGCTGTTTACTTCGATGTAGAAGACCTCTTAGGCGCAAGGCAAGCCACATCGTTTCAGAAAGATATCGCCAAGGTATTTCAGCAGGGAAACTTCCCCCAGGCAGACTCCCCTGATGCGATAAAAAACTGGCTAACCGTTAGTCCCTTGCAAAATCACAAGGTGCCTCCTTGGCAAGAGCAGCATCTCAAGACCTTATTGCAAGAACTCCACCGCTTGGGCAAATCATATTTTGGCAATACGGACTTCGCTGAGGGAGTTAGCGATGTGCTGCAAGATATGCCAGCACCGGATCGGACTCAGTTTCTAGATTGGCTGAAACAATCAGCCCTCAACAAGTTGTGGATCGCAGGATAGAAAATCTGTGACAATTGCTCAGACAATTGGGTCGAGATAATGGATCTTAGATAATTGCACTGTAGGGGGTACGCGATATACAGGTTGGATGGCCAACTTGTATTGACCAACCAAATTGTTGATTCGGTTTGGATGCCACCTATGGTCTGGCAATTTAACTAAGTTTCGATCGCATTCCCCACCTAGAATCATTGATATGAGTAGGGGAATGGGAAAGCAAAAAAACAGATACCTCAACCTTTGAGGGTATAATTTCAGAGATAGATTTGGTACTGTAAAAACCTTAAGGGTGGAGACATCTACCGTATGTCTATCATTATATTTCCGGGTACACGATCGACTAACAACTAATTTATTGAATTAGTAAATAGATATTATTCTTGCTTAGTCTTTCTATAGTGTACGAGGGCAAAAGCCCCGACGACACACTGAGGACGCCAGTTATCCCGGAAGCGTCTGATCGAGGTTTTTTAAGGTTTTTGGCGAAAGAATCCTCATCTCCAATCAAAGATTGAGATGGGGTGCGTTCAACCGCTAGTTAGGTCTCGTGGAATCCCTATGAGTAGCACTTCAGAAAAGTCATCTACATCTTCATCTTTACTGTCAGCTCAGACCCTAGTGATTGTGGGCATTGTCTGGGCTGTCATGGCGCTGCTGTTCTTTTTGCTGTTCAGCGTCCCCCTCTCAGCAGAAGAGGGTTTACCTCTGTGGTACTCGATCGGCACTTATATTTTTGAATGCGGGGCATACCTGGGAGCTGCATTAGTTTGTTTTAGAAACTGGCAAAGCCCGCACATGGTCAGCGGGCGCAACGTCTGGCTGGGCATTGGTCTGGGGATGCTGTTCTATTTTATCGGCGGTGTGCTATTTGGAATTTGGGAACTGTATTTCGAGGCCGACCCGGACGTGTCCCCCGCAGATGCCTTTTATCTGGGCAGCTATGTGGTACTGATTGGGGGCATGGTGATCGCTGTGACTTCCAAACGGCTGAATCTAGAAATTTGGCAGTGGGCTTTGTTAGCGGGAATTGCAGCCTTCGGGATTGCTGTAGCTATCTGGGTTGCTGCACCTGAGTCTTGGAGGCTACAGCTAGGAATGTCTCCAGCAGCTACCCAGGAAGTAGTGACAGGCTCTGCGCCAGCGCCAGGAGCAAAAGGGGCTGGTTTAGAAAATTCGTCCAACTCAATGGTAAAAGGAACAGCCGCGACTGCTGCTAAATCCGCACCCGAAGAAGAAGAAGAAGAAGAAGAAGAAGAAGCAGCAGAACAAAGTAAAACTCCCGCATGGGTAATAGCACTTGACAAGCAACTGTCGCCTTACGCCTATGCAATCAATTTGTTTTACATCGTTGGAGACGTTTTTCTGCTGATTATTGCTACTGCATTGCTGCTGGCGTTTTGGGGAGGACGTTTTTCTCAATCTTGGAGAATGATTGCGGCTGCAACTTTTTCGCTTTACATCGCAGATATGTACTTTAAATGGCGGGATACTCAGGCTGAGGGTAGTTATCAAAGCGGAAGTTTGCTGGAAGTCTTTTTTGTTTTCAGCGCCATCCTGTTCGGAATTGGAGCTATCTTGGAACATGACATCTCAACCCGTTCTCGCCAGAGCAGGCGCAGTCGTCGCGCAGCCTAGCGATTTGAGATTGGGGTTGCTTTGGCAAGCGATGGGGACGCGAAAGCTTTTTTGCCATTGTCAGCATCTCTGAGCTTGAAATCGAAAAGGAAAAATCACAGTTCGCTGACTGCTCGCCTGCGTCTTTTCACGTCTTTTTGCTGGAAAACTTGGCATGACGCCTACAAAACTCTCCGATTCAGACAAACGCGAACTCATCAGGCTGTACCGACAGTCCAACGAGAATACTATCACTCTGGCAAAGCGCTACGGAGTGAGCAGTTCGACTGTGAGGCGCATCATTCAGGGGGCTTTGTCGGAGCCGGAATACGAATTTCTAGTGCAGCAAAAACAAAAGCGTTTGTCCGATCATCGCACAAGTGTTTCTGAACCGACAGAGGCGACTACTGAGTCATCGGCAGATGGCGAAATCGATCCTGTAGCTGTTCCCCTGTCGGAGTCAGCCCCCCTCCAGCAGTCAGCCTCAAATTCGAGACCGACGATCAGAAAGCGTTCTGAATCAGTCCCTGAACCAGTTGCAGAATTGGATGTTTCTGATGTGCCAGATGTCCCAGCAGCCAATTTTGCCGATCGCAGCCACCACCCTGTTGTGACTGGTGAACTAAAGGCAATGCTGCCAGCAGAAGGGCTGCTGGCAGGTGAAGATTTTAGCGATTTCGAGGAAGATGACGAGGATGAGGATGAGGATGAGGATGAAGACGATTTAGATGACGACTTCGACGAAGATTTAGAGGATGAAGACTCTCTATTTGAAGGCAGCCTGCTGGGTTCAATATCGTCAGGGGAGTCGATCCTCTTCGAGGGCTTCGCTAACGAGCTTAGGGGTACAGGGCTGATTGAAGTTTTGCCTTTAAGCGAAGCATCTCTGCCCAAAATTTGTTATTTGGTGGTCGATCGGGCGGCAGAGTTAATCACCAGGCCTCTAAAAGCTTTTGGCGAACTGGGTCAAATTCCGGCGGCGGAAATTCGCGAGAAAACCCTGGCAGTGTTTGACAATCACCGAGTGGCCCGCCGATTTGCTACTCGCAATCAAAGGGTTTTCAAGATTCCTGACAGCAGTATTCTGCAAAAAGCAGCGCCTTATTTGCGAGCTAAGGGAATTACTCGGTTGCTGATTGACGGTCAGGTATATTCCCTGTAAGGGATCAAATATATTTAATATTGTACGGTGTCAGATTCTTCTGGAGTGGCCGGAAATTTAGGACGCGAGTTTTGGGAATCTGAAAGGTTCCACAGCGGTTGCAGTAGCGCACCTCCGATCACTCCTGCACTCAGGCTCATTGCCAATACTACTCCTACGGGCATTTGTATCGATTGAAAAAAGATAAAGTTTAAGGATACTGGCGCGGCGTTTTGCACTGAGATAATGCCGATCGCGCTGACTAAAATTGCTACTAAAAAACTAATGGCGAGCAGAGGAATTGTTTTCATAAACCGGTTGACAGGCTAGTAATTTAACTTGTATAATTGTTTTATAATCGGAATATGTGTGAAAATTTTATTTTTGCAAACACCCCATTATTTAATAATATACAATTTTATCTGGATAAAAGTCAAGTAGATTCGGAAAAAATTTAGGAATTTTTTAAATTAATTAAAAATTTAACAAACATAAATAAATTTACACTTCCCAAACTTTAACCTGAAGTTCCCCCAGTAGGGGGAATGTTCAAATCTCACAAACCCTTGCACTACAAGGAACGATCGCCTTTTTACCCCCAAGCGTGTACCCATGTAATTTAAGGATTTCTTTAGACTATTTAGTCAGCGCTCGCGGTATAATTGTAGTCATGTATATCGAACGTGTTCCAAACAGAAATTCTCCGCCGGCCGTATTACTTCGCGAGTCCTACCGCGAAGGTTCAAAAGTACGGAAACGCACTCTGGCAAACTTGTCTAAATTGCCCGACCATGCCATAGATGGACTGCAAGCCTTGTTAAAAGGTGGCGTAACGATCGCTTCTTTGCCTGATTCTTTTAAAATCACCCGTTCGCGCCTACACGGCCACGTAGCAGCAGTATTGGGCTGCCTGAAAAACACTGGCTTACACAACTTAATTAGTTCCGAAAATAGTCGCAACAGAAGATTGGTATTGGCGATGATAATTGCCAGAATTATCGACCCGCGCTCGAAACTCGCCACCGCGAGAGGATTCAACGAAGAAACTTGTTTTTCGAGTATTGGCAAAATATACGGCATTGAGGGTGCCGATGAAGATGAACTATATTTGGCAATGGATTGGCTCTTATCCAGACAAGAATCGATCGAAAATAATTTGGCCTCTCTTCATCTGGCATCATCAACATTGGTACTGTATGATGTATCGAGCAGCTATTTTGAGGGCAAAACTTGCCCCCTAGCCCGGTACGGTTACAATCGGGATGGCAAAAGAGGTAAATTGCAAATCGTATTCGGATTAATGTGCGATGCTTCTGGCTGTCCGATCGCGATCGAAGTATTTGAAGGCAATACTGCTGACCCGACAACGCTCACCAATCAAATTACCAAACTCAAAGAAAGATTTGGGATTGCTAAAATAATTTGGGTGGGCGATCGAGGTATTATCTCTTCAACTACAATTCAACAACATTTTCAAGCTAACGATCGCGCTTTCGATTGGATTAGCGCGCTGCGTTCGGTACAAATCCGCACCCTCGTCGAGCAAGAATCGATTCAACTCTCTTTATTTGATGAAAAAAATATCGCTGAAATATCGTCATCTGAGTATCCGGGAGAACGCTTAATCGCCTGTCGCAATCCGATGCTGGCAGCAGAACGAGCCAAAACCAGAGAGGAATTGTTGCAAGCCACCGAAAAAGAATTAGCCAAAATCGCTGCTGCGACAACTAGAGAGAAGCGACGTTTAAAAGGGGCATCAAATATTGCTCTCAAAGTGGGAAAAGTGGTGAATCGTTACAAAGTTGCCAAGCATTTCAAACTTGATTTTCAAGAGAACAGCTTCTGCTACGAAAGAAACACGCAAAGTATTGAAAACGAAGCAGCTCTTGACGGTTTGTACGTGATTCGGACTTCAGTCGAGTCAGAAGTTTTATCGCCAACAGAAACGGTGAGAGCTTATAAAAGCCTGTCCCAAGTAGAACAAGCTTTTCGGAGTTTTAAGACTGTCGATTTAAAGGTGCGACCGATTTACCACCGCCTGGGCGATCGAGTTAAGGCTCACGTATTTTTATGTATGTTAGCCTATTATGTAGAATGGCAAATGCGTTCTCTGTTGGCTCCGATGCTATTTGATGAGGACGATTGGGAATCGGCTCACCAACAGCAAGAATCAGTGGTGAAAGCCGCCAAGAGCGATCGCACTCGTGCCAAGGCGAGAACCAAGCGAACTGCCGATAATTTGCCAGTACATAGCTTCCAAACAATACTCGCAGATTTGGGTACGATCGCCCACAATGAAATTCTGGCAACTATGGAGGGTGCTAGTTGGGTTTTCGATAAGATTACTCAACCAACAATTGTGCAACAAAAAGCTTTGGATTTACTCGGCGTTTCTCTGATTTGTACCCAGTAAAACCGGAGTCAAAATCCTCCAAAGGTTTGCCCTACATACTCCCACGCCTTTTGTCAATGGGGGAACTTCAGTTTAACAAATCCCAGTGTATTGCAAATATATAACTGGCCCAGCAGTATCGATGATTAATGTTCAGAGGCTTTGCCAGAGTTATCAAAAATACGTAAGGTGCGCTTCGGCGCACCTCACAATCCCAAGCACTAGGGGAAAAACCCCCGTTGGAATAGGTAGAAAGTTAAACAGGTTCTAACTGGGCAATTACCTTTTCCATGTGTTGGGCAACTTGGCTTTCTTTTTCCACAGAATTGGTTTCCATGTAAACGCGCATCAAGGGTTCAGTTCCCGAAGGCCGTAGCAGTACCCAGCCACCGTCTTCAAGATAAAGTTTAATCCCGTCTTTGCGGCCGATTTCCTTAACGCGGATACCTGCTACTTCTGTGGGGGGATTCTTGGTAAAAGATTCCAAAACGGCTGCTTTGTGGGCTTCTTCTAGGTGCAAGTCCAAACGTTTGTTGTACAGGGGGCCGTTGGCTTCTTTAATGGCTTCTTCGACTAGCTGAGAAAGCGGTTTGCCTTCATAGGCGATCGCCTCAGCAACTAGCATATCAGCCAAAATCCCGTCTTTTTCGGGAATGTGACCCAAAACGCTCAAACCGCCAGATTCTTCGCCACCGATGAGCACCGCAGTTTCCCGCATTTTTTCGCCGATGTATTTAAAACCGACTGCGGTTTCGTAGATTGTTAAACCATACTTGGCGGCCAAATTGTCCAGCAAGTGGGTAGTTGCGACTGTACGGACGATCGCCCCAGTCAAGCCTTTATTCTTCACCAAGTGACGCGCCAGCAGCAACAGCACAGTATTTGGAGTCAAGACATTTCCCAACTCGTCAACAATACCAAAACGATCGCTGTCGCCATCGGTAGCCAAACCCAAATCCGCCGAATCCTTCTTAACAGCTTCCACCAACTCGACTAACTGTTCCCCCTTGGGTTCGGGCATTCCGCCGCCAAACAGCACGTCGCGGTAGGTATGAAAACTTTCGACATCGCAGCCGCAGTGTTCCAAAACGCCGTCGAGATAGCCGCGAGAAGTCGAGTAGAGAGCGTCGTACTTCACCTTCAACTTAGCAGAGCGAATCCGCTCCACATCGATCAAAGTATAAAGAAACTTCAGATATTCGGGTTTCGGGTCAAAACTGGAGATTTTATCGTTGTGGCTGCCTTTGGCTGGGGCATCAGAAGCACCAGCAATATTTGCCACAATTGTATCAGTAATTTCCGGGGTAGCCGGGCCCGCGTAGTCGGGGATGTATTTGATGCCGCAGTAAGGTGCGGGATTGTGCGAAGCCGTGAACATCAGGGCCCCTGCGGAGTTGAGATGCTTGGCGCTGTAGGCGATGACTGGTGTGGGGCAATCTCGATCGACCACTTTCACTGTCCATCCCAAATCTGCCAATACTTCCGCCGAAGTGCGGGCGAACTCGTCTGCCAGAAAGCGGGTATCGTAGGAGACTAGAACTGGGCGGTCTTTTGTGTAAGCGGTTTCTAGGTAACTGGCGATCGCCCGGGTGACTTTTCGCACGTTGGCAAAAGTAAAGTCATGGGCAATCAGTCCTCGCCACCCATCGGTTCCGAACTTAATTTCTGTTGAATTGCTGCTAGCGCTCATTTTTTCCACTTCCTCTCGTCCTACTAATCCTACCCGAAGCCATAGCCTTAAAGACATACCGGCCGTGCTGTTTGTGAGGATCGATCGCCCGTGGGGCCCGCATCAACCTAATCCTCTCGTTGTCGGGACAGGCTTGGGCCTCCGACAGAGGACTCGAACCCGCCGGATTTGGCAAAATGTGCCCGCTACCGGGCGAGTCATTCGCTAATTCTGGTTTTGAAGGGTAGGTGGTCGATCGAATGGACGACGATCAATTGCGGGCGATTCCCTACGGGATAGCTTCGCTTCACGGGGAAGCTAAGGATCGCGAATTAAATAATTTACACTCTTGAAAGTGGGTTGGGCACTCTTAGCCCGCCCTTTCTGGACGGGCTATAAGAGCCCATCCCACAAGAACCCTCACGCATTCTAAGTTATTTAATTCTCATTCCTAAACAACGGATCACAAAAAACTGCCCTGGCAATGGCATTAACTAAATGCACATAAATCTGATTCTCATCTCAAATTTAATTTTTTATTTAGAAAAGCCGATTGTTAAAATTGTCAGGGTTTCATAACAATCGTCAGGCTCACAATACATTTCTAATTCAGCTATAGAAATAAATTAACCAAAGTCACCCTTAGAGCGTGCTGTAGCTTAGCTTATTTAATAGATTAGGGCGATCGACCAAAGCGCTCCAAAACCAACATCAAGTATTTCAAGCAGCAGTTTTTTTGAGGTAGACTTGACTTTAATTATCCGATTTTAAGACAAATTAAATTTATTTGCAGCCCTCTTTATAGGTCAAAAAAATCACTTAGGATCGCGATCACAGGGTGATGGTGATCGATCACACAATAAATAACGTTATTAACGTGCAACTTATAAAAGATGCAGGCAGTCGAGCCAAATGGCTTATAGCTTTAAGCGTAATGGCTGATGACGGTCAGCGTACAAATGCAGAAAATTGTAGTTAACAACGTTAAAAATTAGGGGAATCGATCGGGTGCGACTTAATAAAAAAACGAGGTTTATCATGACGGGTATTTCACAAATATCTTCAAAATCTTTACCAGCAGCCGACCAATTTCAACAGGGCGCAAGTCAGGCGTCCCAATGTATTACCGAACTGGACATTGACCAACTCCCAAAAGCTAAATGTGTCAGCGTTTCTTCCTTCGCAGTTAGCTGGGCAAAAAAATATTACAGTACAGTGGCGACAAGAGAGAACCAAGCGCCACGCCAAATTCTCCCAAGCCTAGATTTAACTAATTTTGAGGGCAATAGAGCCCCCATAGTTGACAAATTGACAGATACCCTGAAATTAGCCAGCGAGATAGCTTGGAGTAGAGTAGAAGCTCTTTTAGAGACACAAATAGAGCGACACGCGATCGATCCAAGTTTAATTAATTCTTTAGAAATTGCCGCCGATTCTCGCACCTTATATCGGAAAGCAATAGACGCTTATGCGGATAGAGAACCTGTTTTCCGCTTGTCAGTGCTGGTGGGAAAAGATATTATCAAAGTGAGGCGAAAATACTCAAAGACAGATCCGTTAGTGCTGGGATTTGTGACAATGGAGTTTCAATACACTAGCAAAATCTTGTTAGGATGTCTTTCGGAATCAGAGAGAGCGGAATTTGCGCCCTACTTAAAAGTTGTAGACGACTATCTGCACATTCCCTACGGAGAGATTAACGAGGCGGCGGCGAATCAGCCCCCGAATTCAAGAGCTCTATTAGCCGTTCAGCATTTGTTGCAGCACACGACTCAGATTGCTAGTGCAGTGTACGATCGAGCTAGTGCCCAGCATCAAGGATACCGCAGCAGCAGCGGGTATTTGAGCGATCGCGAGGTAAAAATTTCTGGTATCCGAGATGTCGAGATTTTTCAAAGCTATTTGTGCTGGTGCGTTTTGGAAGGTAGCATTCACCCGGTACAGCAAGAATTGTTTCCAATTTGCGTGATGTTGTACCCCAAACTTCATGTAAGTTGGGAGTTAGTGCAGGATATGCTGCTGATTTTGTTTTGGGAAATATGCGAGCGGCTTCCTGCTGAAGATTTAACGGTATTTGTACCTTACTTGCGTACTTTGACAGAGCTGTTTTCCAGGGATGTGTTTGATAATTAGATAATTGGGAATTGGGAATTGGGAATTGGGAATTGGGAATTGGGAATTGGGAATTGGGAATTGGGAATTGCCTCAACATTTACCAGTTGCCTATTTAAAACTAAAAGCTGCGACTGCCAAACATCCCCAACCAACAATAAAAGCAACTCCCCCCAGCGGCGTAATTGCACCCAGCCATTTGATGTCGCTCAAACTCAGGGCGTACAAACTGCCTGAAAAGATGATTGTGCCGGCAATAAAAGCCCATCCAGCAACTGCAAAAAATGTTTGAGACTCTTGGGCGCGGCTCAAGAGTAAAGCGACGAGTAATAGAGCCAGGGCATGGTACATTTGATATCGGGCGCCGGTCTCAAAAATGGTTAAAGCTCGATCGCTCAATTGATTTTTCAAAGCGTGGGAGGCGAAAGCACCGCCTGCAACGGATAAACCTCCGAATACCGCTGCGACTGCTATAAAAATACGAACTAAAATTAGCGTTGACATAATATTTATTGAATTGGGAAGAAGGAAGTTCGGCAACGGATTATGTAACGGATGTAACGGATGTAACGGATGTCAGGAAGAGGTCAGAAGGAAGGAGGAAGAAGGAAGAGGGAAAAACATCTAATTGTTGATATCGAAGGTGCGCGGTGCGTGCCTTACTTGTCATTGCGAGCCGCCGCGAAGCAATCGCAGAGTATGGAGGTTCACTTGCGTAACTTTGGTAAGGGAAGGTGCGCTAGGCGCACCCTAGGCTGATGAGAAATTAGCTTTTTTGCAAATATTTTTAACCTATTTCCGCACAGCTTCTAGCAAGCGAGAATAGTAAAAGCTAGTGCTAGTCATCGCTGTTCTGTTAATCACAAAACCATTGTTTTCTAGGATTTTGATAATATCAGCTTCGCGGTGCTGGTAAGCCCGGGTAGTTTTGCTGGGGCCTGGGAAAAGTTCACCAATTTTTTTGAGGGCGGTGAGTGCTAAAGTTTTGGGTGCAAAACTAAGAATTAGTCGCGATTCGGCGATCGAACTTAGGTGTGCGATCATTTCCGCAGCCTTATTTTGAGGATAGTGGATGAGCACGTCCAAACATATCACCGTGTGAAATTTGCCGGTTAAAGCTTCCAAATCTTGGGCGGCGAAGGAGATGTTGTAGAGCTTGCCGGGAACTGCTGTCGATCGATCGTAAGCTTCTGCTACCATCTTTTCAGAGATATCGCTAGCACAAACAATTGCCCCAGCTTCAGCCAGGGGAATGCTCAGAGAGCCTACACCGCAGCCGGCATCGCAGACACAAAGCCCGGGCAAATTGCCGTCAGCTTGCAGCCATTTGATGACTGTATCCACCGTTTGCTGATGCCCGGTGCGGATGTCTAGCTGAACTTTATTGACTTTGCCCTCGCCGTAAATTCGCTGCCAGCGATCGAATCCCGTCGAGTTAAAATACTGTCTAACTATAGTCTTGTCGTCTACCAAATTCATCGATCTGCCTGCTGCTGATTTATTGCCAACGGTTAGATATTATATAGCAATCCGGTTCAGAAAATGTGCAACTTGCAACAACCGATTTTAGATGGGCGATTTGAGATTTTAGATGCAAACGGCACATCTAAAATCTCAAATGTATCTGGTAATACCAGTTCGCCGATTCCCCCTTTTTCAATTCTTTAATCTAAAATGGTATAACAGGTTAAAAGAGTCGATGCCAAGTCAATTCCTTTGTCGTCGCATTTAAATTCCAGCGCAACAATTGAGTTGCATATTTGCCAATAATTCCCGAAATTCCGATCGCCCTTCTGGGAGATTCAGTTGCCAGGGCGATCGCACTTTCGGCATCGCAAATTCCCCACTCCACTAAATTCTGCACTCCCGCCAACAGCGGCAGAGTTGTACCTGCCAAAGTAGCAGATTCCAGGACTGAGTGGTAATCTAATCTTACCCAAGCTGTACCTTTTCTGACTTCAATTTGTCGGGAATCCCAAGGATAAACACCATCTGGCAAGCCCAAAGGAGCTAAAGCATCGCTCACCAAAAAAACGCCTTTTTCATACCTACCAGCGCGCAGCAAAAAATCAATCATTGTCGGAGAAACGTGCTTCCCGTCAGCAATTAAACCGCATTTTACCCCCGGATAAACAATCGCCGCTCCCAACAAACCCGGTTCTCTGTGGTGCAAACTAGGCATCGCATTAAAAGCGTGAGTTACCATTGAAGCTCCCCGATCAAATGCTTGCTGTGCTTGCTCTGCCGTCGCTTGGGAGTGTCCAAGACTGACGGAAATTCCCAAACTTTGCAAATAGGAAATGACTTCGCCAGTGCTGTCTAACTCCGGTGCTAAAGTAATTATTTTGACAATATCGGCACAATCTCCTAAAACTTGCTTGACATTTTCTATAGTTAGCGGTAACAAAAACTCAACTGGGTGAGCTCCTCGCTTCTGGGGGTTGAGAAAAGGGCCTTCGAGGTGAACGCCGATAATTTCCGCTGTTTTGGCTTTATTGGTTGTGGCAACAGTAGTTTGTACAGTGCGGATATAATCAGCTATAGTCGAGAGCGATCGCCTAAACTTATCCACCGAAGTTGTCACCAATGTCGGCAAAAAAGCATCGACTCCCTGATTCCACAAAAATTGACAAATTTTCGGCAAAATTTCAATATGCTCGATTTCTAAATCGGGAAAAGCAAAACCGAGCGCCCCGTTAATCTGCAAGTCAACACCGCCCAGAGAAATCCAATCGCCTGCTACATCAACGACTTGCAAATGGGGAGGACAAATCCGTTTAAATACGGCGTCCATCGGCAAAACTTCTTGAATGATTCCCGTTTCGTCAACAGCAAGCATCTGCAAATCCTTGCAGCCGGGGAGGCGAGCATTGAGAATATCTGTGGGGGTGGCAGTTGGGGTTGTGGCTTCAGTCATCCGATTTTAGATTTTAGATTTTAGATTTTAGATTTAATATTCGCTACGGATAAATCCGGTGGCTGGTGAGGAGGGGGAGCTTTTTGCTTTTTGCTGGCTGCAGGGCTGCTCAGACGGGGGCTGGTGGCAAAATTGCTTTTAAGGGTCAGTTTTGGTACAAAATATCTAAATTTGAGTTAACGCAATCATTTAAAATTAGCATTTATCTGAAATCTGAAATCTGAAAATTGCATGAATCAAGCGACAGTTGGAATTATTATGGGTAGCGATTCGGATTTGCCAACCATGAAAGATGCGATCTCCGTTTGCGAAGAATTCAGTGTTGCTTGCTCCGTGGCGATCGTCTCGGCGCACCGCACCCCTGAGCGCATGGTGGAATACGCCCAAACCGCGCACCAACGAGGCTTGAAAGTCATTATCGCAGGTGCCGGGGGAGCGGCGCACCTCCCAGGTATGGTAGCATCTTTAACCCCCTTGCCAGTGATTGGCGTGCCCGTACCGAGCCGCCACCTGCAAGGGGTAGATTCGCTGTACTCGATCGTGCAAATGCCAGCCGGAATACCCGTAGCAACAGTGGGGATCGGCAACGCCAAGAATGCTGGCTTGCTGGCAGTTCAGATACTGGCAGCTCATCAGCCAGAATTGCTAGAGCGAGTTTTGCATTACCGCAAAACTTTGTCCGAATCTGTACTGAAAAAACAAAATCAACTAGAAGAGCTAGGCTATCATAACTATCTCAATCTCAACAAATAATCCAATAAACTTTTGTAGTAAGATTGGAAAGTTTTCCGAATATTGCTGAGCTTAGTAGCCGTAAAGAGGGTAAAAGTGATTAAAATGACTGTCGGAAAGAAAAAGTCGAAAAAAGTCAGGCGGGAGACTTTAAATTTGCCAGCAGCTAAATTTTTTACGAAAGTCAACAGGTTGAACAAGTTACCACGGGCGATCGCCCGCCTCACTCCAAGTTGGCAAGCCTGCATACCTTTAGCTGCAATCATCTTCTTGGTGTGGGGATATGCGGCGGTAGCCCAAACCCCTGCCACGCCAACCACCGAGGAACAATTAGCAAGCCTTAAGGTGGGGCTGGATACGATGTGGGTCATGGTGGCGGGGATGCTCGTGTTCTTTATGAACGCCGGTTTCGGTATGTTGGAAACCGGTTTTTGCCGTCAGAAAAATGCGGTTAACGTGCTGTCCAAAAACTTGATTGTTTTTGCGCTTTCTACGATCGCCTATTGGGCGATCGGCTTTGCCTTAATGTTCAGCAACGGCAACGAGTTTATCGGCAGCAGCGGATTTTTTCTGTGGAATGTAGCCGACAACAGCCCCGCCACAGGAGACGCTTATCAAGGCATTTTCGAGTCGCTTAACTGGACGGGAGTCCCCCTCAACGCTAAATTCTTTTTCCAATTAGTTTTTGCGGGAACTGCTGCGACGATCGTTTCTGGAGCCGTTGCAGAGCGAATTAAATTCCTTGAATTCTTAATTTTCAGCTTGCTGCTAGTAGGAATTGCTTACCCAATTACCGGACACTGGATTTGGGGCGGAGGCTGGCTGGCAGACGCAGGCTTCTGGGATTTTGCCGGTTCGACAGTGGTTCACTCCGTAGGCGGTTGGGCGGCTTTGATGGGAGCGGCATTTTTGGGGCCGCGGCTCGGCAAGTACCGCGACGGCGATACTGTGGCGATGCCGGGACACAATATGAGCATTGCCACCCTGGGCTGTTTGATTTTGTGGTTGGGTTGGTTCGGGTTTAATCCCGGTTCGACAATGGCACTCGATCCAAATGCGATCGCCCACATTGCGATCACCACCAACACTGCCGGTGCCTTCGGGGGAGTTGCTGCAACCATTACGGCTTGGCTGTACCTTGGCAAACCCGACCTTTCGATGATTATCAACGGCATCCTCGCCGGCTTAGTCGGCGTAACAGCTAGCTGCGCTTGGATCAACGTGCCCAACTCTGCCATAATCGGCATAATCGCCGGCATCCTGGTAGTTTTCGCAGTAACTTTCTTCGACAACTTGAAAATTGACGACCCTGTAGGCGCAACTTCAGTTCACTTAGTCTGTGGAATCTGGGGAACTCTGGCAGTTGGGCTGTTTGCTGACGGGCCTACAACTGGACTTTATACCGCAGGCCCTGCAGCCGGATTGCTTGTGGGCGGAGGTTTTGGTCAACTCTGGGCGCAGTTGGTCGGCATTATCTCTGTAGGCGGGATGACCGTGCTGCTGAGTACGATTTTTTGGCTGGCACTCAAAGCTTTGCTGGGTATCCGCGTTTCGGCTTTAGAGGAGGCTGAAGGTTTGGATATCGGCGAACACGGGATGGAAGCTTACACTGGGTTTGTGAAGGAAACGAGCTTGGATAACAGAAGTGAGACCAGCTACGGCGGTTATGGTGGGGGTTCTGGGGGGAAGACTAACAAACTGTAGAGCGTGCGAAGAGATCGACCAATTCAGCTTTCGTGTCGTAGATTAGCTATTTATCAGCTAATCCACCTCTTTATTCAGAAAAACCCGAATCTGAAATACCCGCCAACTTATGGCTGTCTATCGTTGTGCTCGCGTTTCAATCTTCGATACGAACGCGGGCATATTTTTATTGTTAGCTTACTTTTAATGGCGTACATATAGCAGTTTTCGATTGCATGAGTCGGCGCCGATCATTGTTAATTGGTAATGGGGAAATGGGAATTGAGAATCTGTAACTAACGAACTTTGCAAACTGGTGTATTGATTAGAGTTTACCGGCAATTGCTTTAAGTTCTTCAACGACGCGCTTGTTCTTGGGATTCCTGGTGCCATCAAGGCGGGCGGAGACAACAGTGATTATTTCTAGTATATCTTTAGCTAAATCCTCGTCACAGCTAGTATTTTCGGTTTGATTTATAATCACTACCTCTGTCCCAAAGTGTTCGCACAAATTAAAAATTAGTTCAGAACCAAATCTCAGCAGTCTGTCTTTGTGAGTTAATACCAACCTTTCTACTTGATTATCTGCGATCGCCCGAATTAGATGTTGTAAACCCCGCTTACTGTAATTAACCCCAGAACCTACATCCTCAATGATTTGGAATTGCCACCCCTGAGATGCACAAAACAATTCCAAAACTTGTTTTTGTCTGTCTAAATCATCTTTTTGGTTGTGACTGCTAACCCGAGCGTAAGCAATGGTTAAAGCGCCGTTGGGTTTTAAGCCAAGAAGATGAGCTAGGTCATAGCGTCTGTGACCGTTAGCGGTGCGTTCTGGTATTAGCTTGCCTTCGGCTTCCCATCTTCGCAAGGTGGAAGCGCTCACACCTTTAAGTTTGGCTGCTTCAGTTATAGTTAATTTTTTCATTTTTGGATTTTAGCATCAGAAATGAGTAATTTCGGTGAGTTTTAGATAGATTTTTGTTGAGGTCTGCTGATTGGACAAATCCGATTCCGGTGCCAGAAAGTTTGGTAGGCAGATTTTTTATGGTAAAGTAGTGCGAAAAAGCAAAGTTCTGCATCGCCGCCCTTGCCCAATACAGCACAGTGCTTGATTCTTACAAGAATTGAGGCTTTAATTGAGCGGTAAAATTTGATGCAGCAATCAGTGCAAATTATTCGGTGTGAGGCCTGCAAATAGCTTGAGTTTATGGAGAAGTTCGGAGGAGGTAGCAGAAGTAGAACTCATAAATCCCTCTTAGGGATGGAAGTTAGCCGATCGAAAACTGTTCCGGTTTGGGCTTTGCTATCTTTGGTGACGAACGGGGTACTGATACTTACAGTCGCTCAACTACTGCTGCAGGGAAACAACTTGACAGAAAGGTTCCAGGCGAATGATGCGGTGACGGCAGAAGCGGCCCAGGAACAAATTGGCCAACCGGCGATCTCTACAAAGGCAGTGCTAGACGTGCCCGTTCCCGGGCCGCGACATAAATGGACTTACCAGCAGTGGGTGACGCAGTTGGGTCGCGAAGCTGAGGCGGTGGCGGCGAATCGACCCTCAAGATTGAGTGTTTTGGCTGGGGATTCTCTCAGTATGTGGTTTCCGACCAAGCTGTTACCAGTCGATCGAATTTGGCTGAATCAAGGGATTTCGGGGGAGACTTCCCTGGGTTTGCTGAAGCGGTTGCAGTTGTTCGATCGCACTGCGCCGGATACAGTGTTTGTGATGATTGGGATTAACGATTTGTTGCGGGGGGCGAGCGACGAAGGGATTTTGGACAACCAGCGGCAGATTATTCGCGATTTGCGGTGGGCGCACCCCAAAGCACAAGTTGTGGTGCAGTCGATTTTGCCCCACAGCGGGGAACAAGCTACTTGGGAAAATCGCGATCGGCTGTTGGCGATTCCTAACAGTCGGATTCGGGCAATAAATCGACGGCTGAAAGAAATTGCTAGTTCGGAAAATGTTTTGTATCTGGATTTGCACCCACTGTTTGCGGATGCAGACGGCAATTTGCCAACTGAACTCAGCACAGACGGCTTGCACCTTAACGATCAAGGTTATCTGGTTTGGCGATCGGCCCTACAACTATTCGATCAGATGCAGTTGAAAAATGAGTCATGAGTCAATCGACTTTAGATTTTAGATTTTAGATTTTAGATTAAAGAATTGAAGCATTGACCCCACGGATAAATTCGGGGGGAAGGATAAAGTAACATTCTCCCTAACTCTCCCCCTCTACTCCTCCCACTCTCCCCAATTCAAAACTCCCGCCTTCTCCTCGACACCCCCTCTCCGATTACTCTGTTGTCACTGGCTATGTCAAGTAGCGACTGATACATTAAGAAATATGATAGTTAGCTATTTAGTATAGGGTGATACAGAATAACTGTTTGTACAAATGGTGGAATCCAAAAGGCACAGACCATTGGATTGATAGTTGACGAATTTAGATGAGTCCGGCTATACGAAGTCGGGAGGTTGAGGATTGGGGAATTATCTATTGAAGATTTGTTCCGCTAAAACACGGACTTAAAACCAAATAACTATTGCATCTAAAATCCTCGCATCTAAAATCGGCTGGGTCTTCCCGGAAAATTGCTGAGTATGAGAAGGTACAACTAACGTGATCAAAAAAAGTTTAACGATCGGCATCATCGCGCTGTGGCTGTTAAGCGTACCGCTAACGGACAATGCCTTAGCTCAAGATGCTGCTGGTACTGCTGCGGTGGTGCCAAATCCGATCGACACCGGCGATACGGCCTGGATGTTGGTGTCATCAGCACTGGTATTGCTGATGACACCAGGGCTGGCGTTTTTCTACGGGGGACTGGTGCGATCGCGCAACGTCCTCAACACCATGATGATGAGCTTAATCATGATGGGACTGATCGGCGTCACATGGACGCTGTGGGGCTACAGTTTGGCCTTTGATGTCACCGCCAGCAACCTAAATCCTAAAGGGTTTGGGCAAGGGATCGAAAGCTTCATCGGCGGCTTCGACTGGATGTTCTTGAACAACGTCACGGCGGACACACCAGATCCGATCGGCTATGCACCGAGAATACCCCACCAAGTCTTCATGGTGTACCAGATGATGTTCGCCATCATAACTCCAGCCTTGATTTCCGGGGCGATCGTCGAACGGGTAACATTTAAAACCTATTTCTGGTTCGTGCTGCTGTGGTCTACCTTTATCTACTCTCCTTTAGCTCACTGGGTTTGGGGTAGAGGCTGGCTGGAGGCGATCGGAGTTTTAGACTTTGCCGGCGGCACAGTCGTGCACATCAGTTGCGGTGTTTCTGCAGTTGTCGCAGCTTGGGTAATCGGGCCCCGCAAAGACCACTTGAAGAAACCCCACACCCCCCACAACGTACCCTACGTCTTGTTGGGAATTGGGATGCTGTGGTTTGGCTGGTTTGGCTTCAACGGCGGTAGCGCTTTGGGAGCTGGTTCTTTAGCAACAGTGGCTTTTGTCACCACCATGATTTCTGCAGCAGTCGGCGGTTTAACTTGGACAATTGTCGAATGGGTGCTCAGAGGCAAACCGACAGCAGTGGGAATTGCTAGCGGTTTCCTCGCGGGATTGGTGGGCATCACACCTGCCGCTGGATTCGTGCTGCCAGTAGGAGCGCTTTTGATCGGATCGATCACTTCGGTTTGTTGCTTCTTTGCCATTAGCTGGCGCGCTAAGCTTGGATTTGATGACTCTTTGGATACCTACCCGCTTCACGGCGTCGGCGGAACTGTGGGCGTGATTCTGACGGGCGTATTTGCCACTAAAGCGGTTAACTTTGCCGGAAATGACGGGCTGTTTGCCGGGAATCCGGGGCAAATCGGCACCCAGTTGATAGGCGTTCTAGCTACTTACGTGTTTGCGGGTGTCGGCACTTTTGTGATCCTGAAAATTTTGGAACAGTTTATGGAACTGCGAGTGCCGTCATCTGCTGAAGACAAAGGTTTGGATATTGACTTGCACGGGGAAGAAGCTTACGGTGAGGATTTTGGCGGCGGTTTCAGTTCGTTTGAATCGAGTTCTCCTTTTGCGCCGAAGAAGATTTGAAGCTGATTATTTGAATAAGTTCGATCGTGTAGAGATGCAGGTATCTGGGTCTCTACGCTTTTTTTTAAGTTTTTTTTAACGAGTCGCGAAGGCGCGTTCATTCTTTCTTGGCTCTCAATTCAATGTGTCGATCGTATAAATAGCATATCCCCTGTCTGCTACTGAGCCAATAAGTCCGATCGCACCCCAGGCATTCTAAAATCAAAGGTAATTAACCTAGATTTCAACTCAATACCACATGGATACTAAAGCTTTTAAACGATCGCTCCAACAGTCGGAAAACTACCACCGCAAGGGTTTCGGACACGAAGCTGAGGTAGCTGGGGTAATGCAGACGGCTTATCAAAGCAGTCTGATCCAGCAAATTCGCGACAATAATTACAGACTGGAACGTGGGGCAGTCACGATCCGGCTAGCTGAGGCTTTTGGCTTTTGCTGGGGGGTGGAACGCGCTGTAGCTATTGCTTACGAGACTCGCCAGCATTTCCCAACCGAACGGATTTGGATTACTAATGAGATTATTCATAATCCGTCTGTCAATCAGCATCTCCGGGAGATGGAAGTTGATTTTATTGCTGTTGAGAACGGGCAGAAAGATTTTTCGGTTGTCGATAGGGGCGATGTGGTAATTTTACCTGCTTTTGGAGCCAGTGTCCAAGAAATGCAGTTGCTTAATGATAATGGCTGCAAGATTGTTGATACTACTTGTCCTTGGGTTTCTAAGGTTTGGAATACTGTTGAAAAGCACAAAAAAAAGGATTACACTTCGATTATTCACGGTCAGTATAAGCATGAGGAAACTGTTGCTACGAGTTCTTTTGCTGATAAGTATTTGATTGTGCTGAATTGGCAAGAAGCTGAATATGTCAGCAATTATATTTTGCATGGGGGCGATCGCGCTGAGTTTCTTACTAAGTTTAGTAAGGCTTATTCTGCTGGTTTTGACCCGGATCTGGATTTAGAAAGGGTGGGAATTGCTAACCAAACTACTATGCTCAAAACTGAGACAGAGAATATTGGCAAGTTGTTTGAAAAAACAATGATGCGGAAGTTCGGGCCGGAGAATTTGAGCGAGCATTTTCTGAGTTTTAATACTATCTGCGATGCGACTCAGGAACGGCAAGATGCTATGTTGAGTTTGGTTGAGGAAAAGTTGGATTTGATGCTGGTGATTGGGGGTTTTAATTCTTCTAATACTACGCATTTACAGGAAATTGCGATCGACAAAACTGTTCCTTCTTTTCACATTGATTGTGCGGAGCGCATTTTACCGGGAAATCGGATCGAACACAAGCCTTTGGGGGGAGATTTGGTCGTAACTGAAGGTTGGCTACCGGATGGTAAAATTGTAGTGGGCGTGACTTCGGGTGCTTCTACGCCTGATAAGGTTGTTGAAGATGCGATCGATCGCATTTTCGCGATGAAAGCGGCTGCGATTGTGTAATTATATTGTTTCGGGTGCGATTCGTTTAGCCGAGTGCGACCTGATAAGGTTGTTTAGTATGGGAAGCCCACTTCCCTAGCGGATTCACACCCGCTACTCCCACGTAAAAAACTTCATTTGAAGTCCGGTCATGCCTCAAGTAAGCAGTCAACAACCCGGCACTGATCGGAGTGTGCGATTCGTTTAACCTAAAGTAAGTTAAAAAGCTTGCGAGACGGTTAGCCCAGTTGATGAGACTGGTGACAACTGGTTACATTTGAAGGTGAACCGCCATGCGGTAACTCCTTCCCTCCAAGTGCAGGAGTGAAAGCATATCCCCTAGTTTACCGGGTGGCAACCAATAGGCTAAAGCGGGGTAGCCCTGTCAAGGTGTTCTTTATTCAGGCATTCTTGGTGAATCTTGAACGGCAACGGTCGCTGGCGACAAGCTTGGCAACCTTACGAATAAACTTAGATCGGCGACTGTTGCCGTTCTCTTCGACTTGCGGGTATCGGTATTGCAAAACTTCGTTAAGCTTATAAGCAGTGGTAAGCGATGATGGTATTATGTAGTCAGGAGGTCAACATGAAACTACCTGACTACGCCAAAGCAATAGGCATAAGTTACACAACCGCGTGGCTAGGCGTGGAAGGCAAACAAACTGCCACATCCGGCACGGCAGACGGAAAGCGGTCTGATTATAGTTGACTACTTGCCACGATCGCCATCAAACCAGGTCAAGAAGAATCGAGTCGCTATTTACAGTCGAGTCTCATCTTCGGAAAACAAAGATAACCTCAACCGTCAATCGGAGAGGTTAACCGAGTACGCCATTGCTAACGGCTATCAAATTGTTAAAAATGTCAAAGAAATTGGCAGCGGATTGAACGACCACCGAAAACAGTTAGAGTCCCTACTGCAACAAGATGATTACGACATTTTATTAGTTGAACACAAAGACCGTTTGGCTCGCTTTGGCACAAATTATCTAGACGTTCTACTACTAAGGTTGGGAGTTAAGTTGGAAATAGTCAACTTAGCAGAAAATGGAAAAGATGAGTTAATGCAAGACTTAGTGGCTATAGTTACTAGCTTTGCTGCTCGACTTTACGGACAGCGACGCGCTAGCAAAAAAACGGAAAAGATAATTGCCGAGTTGAAAGATGGAGGCACTGAATGCAGCTAACAGAAAGGCATATCATCAAATCAACAGAATCTCGTTTCGCTCTTATTGACCAACTAGCTTTCAAATCCAAAAATCTGTACAATGCCGCTAATTATGTCATTCGCCAGAACTTTATTTATGGATGGGGCTATGTCGGTTACAACGAGATGAATCGATTGATGAAGTTTCACGAGGCATATAAGGCTTTGCCCGCCAAAGTAAGTCAGCAAATATTGATGGTGCTAGATAAGAATTGGAAGTCATTTTTTGAAGCCGCTCAAGCCTACAAAGCCGACTCTTCTAAATTCACTGGTCGGCCAAAACTACCAAAGTACAAAGA
>NZ_JAUBUC010000179.1:0-4099 GCF_036705285.1 Microcoleus sp. B4-C1
GAGTTTCGGTTAAAATTCCAGGGATTTTTTGTCTCTGTTCGGGGAGCGTCCCTGTTCCAAAACTGTCCGAAGTATTGAGATAGAACGCAGTAAAAAAATATAAAATGGAAGCAATACAACTGTCTTTATTCTCAAATGAGTCAGAACCAATTCCTGTCAAAAAGCAGAAGAAAGCAAAATTAGGGCGTTACGAACGCATCCAACGCGAACTAGAAGCAAATGACTGCGACCCCTACAAGATATTCATTGATATTGAATCTCAGTCACTACCAAAATCCGATTATACATTTGTCGATCTTTTTTGCGGTGCGGGCGGCATGACCCAAGGTTTATTGCAAGCAGGTTTTCGACCAGTAGCAAGTGTTGAAATTAATGCGATCGCCTCGGCAACTCATACAAAAAACTTTCCCGATTGCCATCACTTGTGCGACGATATAAAAAACTTAAATCCCCAAAAGTTGCTCGCTGAAATTGGTTCGCCAGAAGTTCATGTGGTTGTAGGCGGGCCGCCGTGTCAAGGCTTCTCAGTTGCAGGAAAACGCGACCCCAACGACCCTCGAAATCGCTTATTTAGAGAGTTTGTGCGCGTTGTCTCTGAAATACGTCCTTGGTATGTTGTCATGGAAAACGTACCCGGAATATTGACTATACAAAAAGGAGCTGTTAAGCAAGCCATTTGCGAGGCTTTTGAGGAAATTGGCTATCCCCACGTTTCCGTTGCTATTCTGGAATCCGCAACCTATGGAGTCCCGCAAATCCGCCCGCGAGCCATTTTTATTGCCAATAGATTTGGGATGCAAAATCCCTATCCGAAGCCGCAATTGTTGCCCGAACAATATAAAGCGATTGAGTCAGCAATTGATGATTTACCAGAGTATACTCCCATACCAGAAATTAACCACGAATGGACTCGTCATTCTGTTGAGTACATGGAAAGAGTTGCTAAAGTTCCACCAGGTGGTTCTTTGTATGAAAGCTACGCCGATGCTTTCAAGCGACAGTATCCGGGAAAACCGAGTATGACTGTTAAAGAAAATCACGGCGGCACTCATATTCATCCTTATCTCAATCGCGTTATTTCTGCTCGCGAAATGGCTAGATTGCAAACTTTCCCCGATTCATTTATTTTTGAAGGTTCAATGAAAAAGGCAATGTGGCAAATTGGAAATGCCGTGCCACCCCGCTTGGCAGAGTGTATTGGCTTGGCGCTTATTCCATATTTGACTGATATTGCTTTGAACAAAGCTAGTTTAGTGAATAAGTTCCTGTTCCCGAAATCTTAAATTAGTAAAAAACGTAAGCGCATCTCAGCTTGCTATTAATGATTTTGTCTGACTCAGAAGTTCATTAGCCTGATCTTTCAACTTATCCACCTGTAATTTATCATTACCTACTGAAAATGATTCAAGCGCTTGCTTTAATTCTTTCAGTGTTTCTAAAGGTAAGGCTTGAGCTTTTAGTGATTGCTCCAAATCCTTCCTATAATCACCTAGAAGAGAGTCTAGATCCTCAAAGTACCTTTTAATTTGTTGATCCAATGATTGCTCAATCAATCGGTTAGATTGTTCTTGAATTTCTTCGACTTTATTCTCAAAGAATTTAACTATTTCACCCTTGAAAAGGATTATGTTAACTGTATATCTTTCTTTATATACAAGTTTGTCTAAGTTCACACCTAACCAACCAAAAACGGTGCTAACTGCACCATAAATTGCGCTCAGTATTGGATTGTTAGCTACCATTGCCACTAAACGAGCAGCAAACTGCACTAACAAATTACCAAATGCTTCTTCTAACAATGCTGCGAGTAAATCAGATAACCCATATCCTCTGAATTCAAGCTCAGGGGTATTCACTTCTATGTAAATATCAACTAGCTTGAGTATATCTGGCTTAAAAATAACATCAAAATCTCTTTTTAACCGATCTTGAGCGCGTTCAATAATAGGCTTAGTTTCATTATCTAGTAACTCGGATAATTTTTGAATCCTGCCTTCAGTCTGTGTATCTGTCTGTTTACAAGCGACATCCAATTGACGTTCAATAATTTGCTTCGCCGAAGCTGCTATTTGCTCAGCGAATAGCTTGGCATCTTGCTTACTATCAAATTCAAATTCATCCTTATCTCTATTAAAGATGTTGAATATGTCGTCGCGCAAATTGGAAAATACTTTTATAGCAGAATCTAAAACATAATTTTTCAATAGTGTGTCAAGTTCGTTTTTTACGTCTTTTTTGAGGTTTTCTAAATTTTGGTTTACGGTTTTCTTTATTTGCTTTTTTGTTTGGGCAACCTCTTTATCTAGGTTCTGACGGCAAGCAGCTAGACTAGAAAGCTCTTTGTTAAGATCCTTAATTGCTTGCTGAAGCTTTTCAGCATTACTGTTAATGTAAGTCAGGTCATTTTTTGCATTATTACATAAATCATTTAGATGAGTAAGACAACGATTCAATGCAAACTCCATGCAGCGGGGGGCAACTTGTAGCAAAATTACATTAATTGCTTCTTCCAGAAAAGATGCAAACTTTGATGCTTTCCAAAGTTTTACCGCTTTCTTTTGTAATTCCTCTACAGTTGCATCCTTCAGTTCATCCTCCCAATCAACAGGCCAGACTTCTCTAGCTAATGCTTCGGCAGCTTCAGGATCTTTAATATCTTGACTACTGAGAGATGATTGACGGAGAAAATCCTTAGCGCAGAATGCTTGCCTAGCAGAAACTTCAAATACGCGGTCTGTGTTGGCCAGTTCGAGGTTATTAGCAACAAATTGTTTTACCATTTCGGTATCTATGTCACCTCGACGACGCTCATCAATTTTATTAACTAAAACATATAAATTTTCTTGACTGCTTGTTCTAATAACTTTGTGAACTTCTGCTTTAATTTTTTCGGCTGCTTCAGCCCTCAATTCAGTGAAATTAAGGACAAGTAGCACAAGTTGGCTACGCTTAAGTTGCTTGGAAACTACAATTTCTAGTTTTTCGCTGACTCCGGCTTCACTTGGCCCAGGCGTATCAACGATTACAAGATTACCTAGCTTCTCTAGTTGTTGATTTTGCTCTGTTCTGAAAAAAGGAGTTTCGATAGATGGAATGTCATTGTCATTGAGCAACTGGAGAGGATCTTGATCTTGGGATACGGCCAAAATGTTGCAAAGACGGATAATATGATTCAACTCTGTCAGGATCTTGTTGATATTCTTACTGCCAGAGATTTCTTCGGAAATCCCAAAATCTGTATCACTGTGGATTTCTTGGAGTAAACTTGCTAAATGCGGATATTCACCAGTATGCTTAAGAACTTCTTCCATCCCTTGCTGCTCAATTTCCTGCCTGATAGCATCCAATGCTTTCTTAAATGCTTCACAAATTCTAGGACTCAATTTTAGAATCGGCTCTGCTGCATTTTCTTTCAATACAATCTCTGTTGGCAGTGTTGTCATCGCTGTAGCAGAACTTGGCAGGAGTTCTTGACCAATAATGGCATTAATAATTTTGGATTTGCCAGCATTCATAGGTGCGGCAATGGCCATTCTGAGTTTTAGGTCTGTGACTGTACCAATCTCCTTTGCAATTTCCTGTTGATATATCTGGTACTTGTTTTCTGAGCTATCCTCAGACTTAAGTTCTTTGCTAGCGCGACCCATCAGAGTGCTAACTTCTTGTAACAGGGCAATCACCTGTCTTTGCAGGTCTTGAACATTTGGGTTGGAGGCTTGAGAAGTCATAGGGTTTTTAGTTGGTGTTTATGGTGAATGGGAGCGGATATTGTACAATAACTTTACGCTATCTGTAATCGTTTCCCCAATGTCTGAGGTTCTGGTAGAGGTTTGCCATCTTCTTGATAAAGTTCAATCAATATTTCTAACAATTCTTGTCCGTGTTTGGCCGCTTCCTCGTAAGTGTGTCCGTGAGTGCAAGGCTGCATGACATCGGTAAATTCAGGCAAGGTGACAACAAAAAGTTGATCTTCTTCTGACCACTGGATGATGAGACTGTAATGGCTATTCATTGGGAACCCTTTATAAGTAGGTCGGCGAAAAAAAACAAAACTATGTTAAGATACATAAAGAAAGGTAGAAATTTAGTGAGGTAATTA
>NZ_JAUBUC010000180.1:0-4041 GCF_036705285.1 Microcoleus sp. B4-C1
GAAGCTAAGTGTCGGTTTTCCAAAAAAACAATACATCATATCATACTTTTGTATACTTGCAAAATCGGGATGCTCCCCTTTTACATGACTACACTCTCTTACAACCCTTATGTGGCGAGGTTTTTGCTAAAATTCATCATAGAACAATACTATCGCCTTAAATATTAAGAAAATCTTAAATACATGACTGCGGGTTGTCGGCAGTCAAGTCGCTAAAACCGAGACAGGACAAAGAATACAGCGCATGAAACTACCCCGCAGGGGTAAGTTCCGTTTAACTCAAAAATATAGAGCGGTTTTCACTGTAAACTTAAATCAACTTTTCTTGACTTGCCTCGGAGAAATCGATAAAGTAGCGAATGTTTACTCTACTTTTAACGTTGTCTAAATTAATAAGCTTACCTATTATACAAGATTTGCCAGACGGAAATCCTGGTAGGTAAAAAAGCATACGAGGCAGATTTTATCATGGAAACCAATAATGAGCTTAGAATTCGTAGGTCGCTCCATGAGCTACAGGACGATTATACAAAAGGCAACAAAAAACCACTGGAATATCTGATGCGTGCCTGGAAGGGCATTAAGGAACTTCCCCCCGACAATCCACAGTCGTTCTTCATGCTAGGAGGCTATCACGGTGAGCCTTTCAGGGGAGCAGGATGGGGAAACAACTCTTATTGGGGAGGCTATTGCAACCACGGCAATATCTTATTCCCCACCTGGCATCGTGTATATCTTCTAAAATTGGAAGAGGCTCTTCAGAGTATCCCAGGTTGTGAAGAGGTAATGCTGCCCTATTGGGACGAAACTAGCGATGAATCCCTGAAAAACGGAATTCCGTGGGCTTTGACCAAAAAAGACTTTGTACTCGACGGAAAAACAATCCCCAACCCCCTGCGCTCCTTCGTTTTCAACAAGAACATTACAGACTTTATCAACGGAGATAACCCAAACTACAGTAAGCCTAAAGGCTATGAAACGGTACGCTACCCTTTGTCAGGACTGGTCGGTAGCGAGGATGACAGGAAGAAAACAGAGGCGCACAATGCAAAGTTCCCTGATTACGATAAAAATGTGGAGAGCCTCAATCAGAACATCGTGAACTGGCTGACCTCGTATATTGTAGTGAAGGGAAAGCGTATCGAAACCAATGTGAAAAAGAAATACACAGACTGCCTGGACGCTCCAAACTACACGGTCTTTTCTAACACAACTTCCGCCCAGCAATGGAATGCGGATCTCGATAGCAGCATGATGCCCATCGTATCGTTGGAATCCCCCCATAATAGTATTCACCTAGCTGTGGGAGGCTTCGACGTGCCGGACTACGATCGCTCCCCCATCGAGGGAGCCAACGGTGACATGGGCGAAAACGACACTGCTGGTTTAGATCCCATTTTCTACTTTCACCACTGCTTCGTAGATCGTGTGTTCTGGTTGTGGCAGAAGAAGCACGGATTCACTGATTATCTTGAGGTCATAGCAGAATACCCCGGAACCAACTCGGTAGACTGGCAGGGGCCCACACCTGGTACAGCACCCAACTCGTGGTTGACATTGGAGTCGTCGCTCGATCCGTTCAAAAAGAAAGACGGAAAAGCCTACACGTCTCTCGATTGCATCAATATCGAAACACAGCTTGGCTACACCTACAGCCACGGCTCCCTAGAAGAGAGCGTCGAGCGTGAGGTTTTGCAACAGGAGCAGAATATCAAGGTGATTCGCGTGTCTGGAATCAACCGCGCACCTATCAGAGGTTCTTTCCTCGTTTCAGCTTACATCAACATTGGAGACAAGAGATACCTTGCGGGAACTGAGGCTGTATTGAGCCGTTGGAGTGTCCAATATTGTGCCAACTGCCAAACGCATCTGGAGGTGAAGGCATTCATCCCTCTACACGGTTTTCGGGCAGAATTGCTTGAGAATACCCAGGAGCAGATAGAGGTAAAAATACACACTCGCGATGAACTGCTTCCCCCACAGCCGCCCCAGGGTTCGGATACCACCGACGAGAAAAAGCTCTTCCATGTCGAGGTGCAATAAATTAGTTGTATATGAAGATTAAAGAACGATTCTTTCGGTTAACGTTAGTTGTTGTTAGCTTTGTTATACTTTACAGTAATCAGCCTTCTATTGCTTTGGCTGATTCCCTCCAAGAGGTTTTTAAAGTTGCTCAAAATGGCGTTATACAAAATATGACCCCAATGAGGGGAACAACTTTTTTAGATTCCCGTACTTCAGCTTCTTATTGCGATAAAGCTGAAGAGCGTTCACTTCCCCAAGCATTAATTCCGAATTTAGGTGATTTGAATTTTCCTGTTACTAGCAACAGCGAAGAAGCAAAAAAGTTCTTCAATGAAGGACTAACTCTGTTTTATGGATTTAATGGTGAAGAGGCAATTCGCTTTTTCCGTAAAGCAGCACAACTCGATCCTAATATGGCGATGGCTTACTATGGAATGGCACTAGCGCCGGGAACCAATATTAATATAGAAATTGATAATAAATGTGCTGAATTTGCTAAGAAGCAGATTCAGAGAGCGAAAAGTCTCTCAGCTAATGCTACTTCTCTTGAACAAGCTCTCATTATGGCATTAGCAGTCCGATACATGGAGGCTCCTAATTCAGGTATTAATGAACTTGCGATCGCTTATAAAAATGCAATGGGAAAAGTCTATCAAGCTTATTCCGACCAACCCGATGTCGTTACGATTTATGCCGATAGCTTAATGGACTTGTACCCGTGGATACTGTGGAAACCGAATGGTACACCCAATACACCTGTTACTTTAACGGTTGTTAATATCCTAGAAAAAGCACTAAAATCATTTCCCAATCATGTAGGAGTTAATCACTACTATATTCATGCGTTGGAAGCTTCGGACCAACCGCATAAAGCTCTTGAAAGTGCCAATATTTTAGAGAGTTTTGCTCCATCTGCTGGTCACATCGTCCATATGCCATCTCATATCTATGCTCGTCTTGGCAATTACGAAAGAGCAGCAAAACAAAATGAGAAAGCTGTGAAAGTAGATGAACCATTCTCTAAACAATGTAAGAGTCTACAAGCTAAAGAATGCGACCCTATTTATGCTGGTCACTACTATACCCATAACCAGTTATTTCGCGCTCTGCCGTATGCTATGACAGGACGCTCAATTGATGCCATAGAGACTACTGGCTTTATCGAAGAGTACGTTCCTCAATATCTTGAGGGTCAGCCAGGACTAGAACACTACTTTCCCAGTAAGATTTTGATGCTCGAACGCTTTGGACGGTGGGATGAGATTCTTTCGCTTCCTTCACCCCAGTATGGGACATCGGCTACTCAAGCTTTTTGGCGCTGGGCGCGAGCACTGGCTTACTTAGGAAAGAAAGACTTAGCTTCAGCAAAAGATGAAAAAGACCAATTTTTTGTTGAAGTTATTCAGATTCCTTGTGATTTATCTTGGGGAAACAACAAAGCGCAGGATATTTTACAAATTGCTGCGTTAGAACTCGATGCTAAGATTGCTGACTTAGAAGGTAAAGCTGATGATGCGATCGCATTTTTAAAGAAAGCAGTTGATAAACAGGATAACCTTGTTTACGATGAGCCAATCCCTTGGCCTCCTGCCCGAGAAGCTCTAGGTGCTGTCTTGTATGCCAATGCTCAATATAGTCAAGCAGAACAGGTGTTTAGGAAAGATTTAGACAACAGCGACGGAAAAATTTATCGAATATCTAATCCTGGCAATGGGCGCTCTCTATTCGGACTATATCAAAGCTTACTTGCACAGGAAAAAATACAAGAAGCTCAGGATTTTAAAGACAAGTTCGATATAGTTTGGAAAAATGCAGATGTAAAGCTGGAAATGTCAGATTTGTTCTGATTCCAGGGAATTAAAAACTAGCAATTTTACTTGCGTCGAATCTCTTGATACTTTTAGTTTGAGGAAAATATGAACTTATTAAAGCTACTTCATAAGCTGTTGTGCCTTTAAATAGGGTATAATAAAAAATTAGTTTAGTCAATTTATACAAAAATGCCAGCTAAAAACC
>NZ_JAUBUC010000181.1:0-4033 GCF_036705285.1 Microcoleus sp. B4-C1
TCTATCCTTGCTCTTCGCTGTGCTTATCTCAACGGTCAACTTTCAATTTGATGTATTTGCCAAACTGAGATGCACCCCAAATAATTATTCAAAGTTTCGGGAGTTTCAGCATAGACAGAAAAAATACTAATAGCTTGCTCGTTACTCATTTTTTCCCCAAAAGCAAACTTTATTTTGTGTTTGATATACTTTTGAGCATTTGATGAGTCCTGTAAAATTAGTTCAATTATTGTCACCACAAACTCTAGTTCATATTTACCTCTAAAAACTTTATATGGTTCACAATTAGTAAACTCAGCAAGCTTTGTGTTTAAAATATCTTGGGAAACTTCCAAGGCTTGTGGGAACTTTTGTTTGATTGTTTCAAAGTCATATTTGGGTACTACTGAATCTAGCGTAAAATCAATAAAATTTTTTGGGATTTTATCTGCTAAATTTATGCCTGTTTGGTTTCCTGTTTGATTTCTAATCTTTATCAAGCAAGCATACCAAGCGTTAAGCAAACTCGTAGCTTGATGAAAGTCTTGTTGTCTCTCTGTAAAAATTCTAATACAAACTTGAAATGCCTCATCGCTAACTTCTGATAAATGAAGTTCATTTTTCAGGATTTCCTTGAAAACATCTACTGAAGCGTAAAAATTTTCAATAGAATAACAAGGTGTTTCAAAGATTGGTGGGTTATGAGGTGGCAAAGGTTCATTAAAATCTCTATCAATGAAAAAGGCTTTTTTGTATTTATCGTATTCAGAATGAATAGTAATAAGTCGGTAAACGTCTAATACTTTATCTCTGCCACCGCAATTTATTGGGTGATAGTTATCTGTGAAACGCTTGATTCTTGGTACATAGTAAGCATTATCATTTCCCTCAAAAAAGCAAAACAAGCCATCCTTACCTTTTTTGGTATGCAGGGCAAACTCTGCATAAGCAACTTGGGATTTTTCTCGGCTTTTCCTGAGTTTTTCTATGTATGACATTAGGCTGTAATGACTTGTGAAGGTTTAACATATTCGTCTAAGCCAATTGCATATTTATCTAATTCATTATCAAAAATGAATGGGGAATGAGTTACTGCCAAAAGGAATTCACATTTTCCTGAAGTGAGAATATCTGGAAGTAATTGCTTTTGCCAAGGCATTGATAATGATAACTCTGGTTCATCAAAAAGCACAACATATTTTTTGTCACCTTCGGAAAGGTAAATCTTAGAAAATATTGAAATAATTTGCTTTTCTCCTGAAGAAAGTTTATTCAATGGAATATCAGAAGAATTTCTCTCTGATTTAATAAAAATTTTGATAGCACTTTCATCATAAAATACCTTTTTGTTAATCAAATATTTATTGCAAACGTCTCTGAATAGTTTGACGGAGTTGTCTAACTCTTTTTGAGACGAGTAAATTTCAATTAGTTTCTTTAGAAAAAAGTTTAGAGAGTTATCTTTTGCTATTGGCTTTGCTTCTTTCTTTAAAAGTAGTTCACTAATTTTTTCTTTTTTTTGTTCTGAAATTCGATTTCCAACTCGTGATAATAAAATTGCAACATCATTATCTTCGATATTTTTCAAGAATTCAGTGTCTTTTTCATCTTCTTCATCTTCTATCAGTTGACTGAGAATTTCGGATGACATCTGTGAAAAACCTTCCTTCAAAAATCTATCAATAGTATTTTGAATGTTGTTAAAACGTTTTTGAACATCATCCATGCCAAATTGAATAAGTGTATTTTCTTGATTTAAAAGTTCATCATCACTATAACCAAGATTATATAAGTCTTCTTCAACACGCCTATATGTGGGAAAATACATAATTTCACTCCCTTCAATACCTGAGTCAATTTCTTTTTCACAATCAGTGAAAAACAGGTTGGATTTATTGTCTTTATTCATTTCTAGTTTCTCAAAAACTCGAAATATAAGATGAATAGGAAACTTGCTCGACTTGAAATTATATTCAAGCTCTGCTTCTACTAAGAATTTTCTTCTGTTACCTTTGCTTTGTATAAATCGATTTCTGAGCATCTCCAGTTGAGGATAACCAACTTGATCTATAAAATCTCTAAGCACTGGATGATCGTAAAGTTCCTGAATCAATTCATTTACCTTGTCTTTAGATATTTCAATAAAATTTCCTTGAGAAAATTCTAGAATTAATTGATCGAAACTGAATTCACCCAGTCTAAAAAAATTTCTTTTTAAAGTGTAATAAAAAAGGTTTAAGACTTGAGTTTTCCCCAGTCCATTTTCTCCCACAAGTATTTTTATATTCTCATCAAAGGGAATATGAACGTTGTCTGTGCCGAAAAGACCATGTACTGAAAAAGATTTTATATTACTTGTGTTCATTTTATTGTCCTATTGATTAGAGCCATCAAATAAAGTTTCTCGGGTTTGAATCATGGCTTTTCTAGATGTTGAGCAAGTGCCTCCCCCTTAAACAAGGATAGCACAATTCTGAATGTATTGACAATCGCAGTTTGGAGATTTAATAAGCAAACGATTAAGATATGGTAAAATTCCGCCCCTAACACATATTATTGACTATGCAATACTCCTAAATTGCGTTTCTGCCAGCGGTAAGCTCTCTGCAAAAAAAGCCTCTGCTATTTGCTGTTTTACTGCCAAATCTTCAAGATTTGCGATGCAGAAAAGCGGTGCGACGCGATCGACTATTGGGCGCGGAAAGTCTCGGCTGAAATATTTTAGTTCAAAATCGTATCTGTGGGGACGGTAAATCATGCCCAACAGTTCGACTAAGGGTAGAAGCGTCCAATTGTGATAGTTGCCGATCGCATCTACTAAATGTCCGCGATAAATCTCTTTTTTTACCAGAGGTTGCAGCAAATCGAAACTGATTTTAAGGTCGTTTAATCTCGACTGCATTGTAGATAAATGTTTGCTTTTATCGACAGGATGCGGTACAATTTGATTAGCTTTGTCAAAGGCGATCGGTACATTTCCGTGCCGTTCTATTTCTAAAAATTCGTTCTTGCTGCTGCGCCGAAAAACGGCGAAATCAATTAGCAAGAATGGCGGGGTTTCTTTCAGCCGCCAGAAGCACTGCGATTGACCGTGCCAAGCGGGTTCTGGAACTCGATATTTGAGTTCGATTTCGCCAATTTCTGCGAGGGCTTTTTCAACAATATCAAAGGTTTGTTGCACGCAATTATCTTCAACCACAACCGCAATATCCAGGTCGGACCACTCGTCGGTGTATCCGTGGGCTGCGGAACCTCCTTGCCACAAAGCGAGAACAAAATCTAAAGGTTGTAAGGTAGAAACAATCTTTTCGAGAATGATTTGTCTCATGGAATCAAGCTATAGCTGGTAAAAGTATAGTCATTTATAGGCATGGGAGGCTTCAAGTCCCTCCCCCTTCACTTTTACTTTGAGCGGATTAACCCGCCTCGGCTGAACTACGCAGCTCCCTATCCCATCGCTGAAGGCATTTGGGATTGCTTTTCTGAGGATATTGTACGCTGCATTCACATCGGAATTAATTAACCGACCAACCGATGTTTTGTACAAACCTCGCTTGATACGCTTACCAGTAAACACAGGCTCTTTATCAGTTGTTCCGTAAACAGGAATTGGGTCTAGACCCAGAAAATTGGCCCGTGAACTATAGGATTCTTCCTGCACAATTACCTTGATTCCCGCCAGCCGAGCTTTGTATTCCAACATCTCAATTAATCGAGAGTGAGGAATGTTGACAAAGTTTTGATTGGTTTGCTTACCTAAGTTAATTTCGGTTTTCCACTGTACATTTTTCCCAACCACCAATGTCCCAATTTGCTTCGCTACCAAATGGTCAACAATCACACGACTAGCATGATGCAAGTAATTATCAACTTTTTGATGGCGACAACGAGTTAAGCGCTGAATCCGGGGTGAAGTTTTGCGATTCCCTTTTAAGTGGGATTGCAATCGTGCTTTCCGCTTTTTGTAGAACTGGTTGATCGATTTCAATGGTCGCCCGTTAATCAACAAAGGGATAAATCCCGGTTGATTTGAAGTTAACGCCACTAAATTATC